>CAZNGY010000024.1:0-29618 GCA_964572955.1 uncultured Lachnoclostridium sp. | reverse complement strand
ATAAATTTTTTCATTACGCTTAATCGCTACAAAATCAATTTCTTTTTTATAAAGAGCGCCTACATAAATCTCATAACCTTTGCGTAAAAGTTCTACCGCGACTATATTTTCAAGCACTCTGCCGTAATCCATATTTTTTGTGTATGTCTCGAACTATCAGAGTATCAAATACTTCACTGATATAGTCATATTTTGCTTCTTGGTCTTTGTAAAGATAAGAGCCGGACATACCGCCTTCTAATACATATTTGTCGAATGCATTATATTTATCGGTGTAACCGAAATATTGCAAATACTCACTAAATGAAAACGGATATACTTTAATTTCAAAAGTTCTTCCGGTAAATAATGTTGTTGTTTGGAATGTTTTTCGTAATATATTCTTTGAACGCATCAAGTAACTTTGATTTTCCGCAACGACGAACGCCGGTAATAACTTTAATATCCGGAGTACCGATAACATTAATCATTTTATCTAAATATTGTTTTCTTGTAATTAGTTTCATAGAATACCACTTCACAATGCTATTATACTACAAGTATACGCCAATATCTATTTTTTTAAAAAAGTGGCTAATAAAAAATTGATTCCACTAGTCGTACAGGGGCTTAGGGTATACCTAACGAGTGAAAATACCGATTATGTCTATAAACGGTATGCTTAGCATCGATAAATCAAAACAAGAATGGTCATTTTTTTGGAATGACAAAACCGGAAGGAGTGCATACAACAAACTATGTAGCAATTAAAACATGTTTACTCAGAAGGTAAAAAAGTCATTTACCTTAAAACAACTCACACCTACCGTGGTAAATAAACTGATTGAACGAATAGAAATCCACAACAGTAATTAAATATGCGTAAAGAAAAAGGGTGTAACACCTTATTTCGAGGTTACACCACATTTTCTAAAATACTTCCTTATTAACCCTGAGCAAATGCCATGGCGGTTTTGCTTTACATGAAAATCAACATTTGGACAATATTTTCAGTTTTTACAGATTACTATGCTTCGCAACCATATTTAAGTCCTCTGGTTCCGGTTGCAATAAAGTAACGTCCGAATACACGTTTGTCAGCGTCAATGCTTTTGATTTCACCGAAGCGCTGACTGTCGGTATTAATTTTCGTCCAGGTTTTTCCGTAATCAAGAGAACGGTAGAAGCCGTAGACTCCATCTATTATGCCATTTATGTAGAATGCCTTGTCGTTATTTATATATTCCGTTGTATCAGGCATGATTCCGAGTCCGATACAGAATACGGCGTCGTCGCCGCTGCTTAATTTACGTGCAGTAAAGCGGTCGGAACATATGTCATATGAAAGTTCCCAAAGACCGTTTGTATTCATGGCCATTATGAATTTACCGGAAGTTCCGGCAAATCCACGGATTTCAACATCACATGCGGCATCTATACCTGAAAGAAATACTTTTGGGAATGTATCAGGTGATTGCTTTTCACAGAATGTTTTTCCACCGTCACGGCTTACATAAAGGCGGGAGTTTTCACCGAAGCCATAGCAGTAATTTGAATTGCATCTGTCAAAGAAAGGCTTGAAGTTTCCTTCTGCAGGCTCACCGTTAAGATTAGTGACTGAACTCTTTTTAAATGAGAACCCTTTATCTTCTGAATATACAACACAGTCACTGGTTATGTTGCCGCCGTCAGCGATTGCCCATACAAGTCTTTGGCTGTCAGAGGACATTGCAATCCATCCGGAGTTATTGTTGGGTTTGGAAATATGTTTTAAACGACGGTCGATTTCGTCAGTCAGTCCGTAAGGCATTGCACAATGTCTGAGGGTTTTGCCGGCATCCTCGGAATACACAACACCGCCACAGGTTCTGCCTGTCCAGTTTCCGCGCGGAGTTGCTGCGAAAACATTTGGGATTGTATCAGGATAATCTGCATTGATTGATGTTATATATCGGTCGTTTTTTTCATCTGCGAAGGTGTTTTCGCATGGTTTATTAATATCAGTGAAAACAAAACCTCCTAAATCACCGACAATATCGAGAGCTGTTATGTCACCGCAGACAGGAGCATAAACATTGAGATGTACGGTTTCTTCAATACCCTTACAGTGGTCACTCCAATAAAAGTCATCCTGAAGAAGATTCATTGAAGCAAAAACACCGGTTCCGCTGTTGAAAAATACCATGTCGGGATTAAAAGGATTGATTTTTATGTCACTCAGCCAATGAATCAGGGAAACACCACCGTTATATTCAGGTTTCATATATGAAGTGTTAAAACGGAGATTACCTACTTCCAGGTTAAATAACTTAACTTCCCATGTATTACCGTAATCCATTGAAACGAAAACACAGTCTCCGGCATGGTTGCATATGGTTGAAGCAACAATGTATCCGGGTTTTTGAGGTGAGGAACATATGCCGCCGAAACCGCAGTATATGTTTCCTTTTCTGAGTCCGATTTTATCGTATTCAGGAGAAATGTCTTCAGGTTCTCCGAGGGTTCCGTCAGAATTGAAAGGATAACGTAAAATATATCCGTCTGTTACGTCACCGCATGAACAGCTGTAACCGGATTCAATAAGGTAAGCATAAGGACCGGTCTGGTTCATCGTAATATATAGGTATTTTCCGTCAAAATCATAACGGTGTCCGACAAGACCTTTGAGCTTTGCCTTGTTTTCTTTATTGTATTCCGGTTGAGTGAGTTCTTTAAAAGAGTTTCCTCTGTCATAAGATACATAAAGACTGTGCCCCCTTACATCATCGGCTTCTTTGTTTGAAAGACCGGAAGATGAAACAACAATTGTTTTTCCGTTAGGAGATACCCATACGAATGCAAGATTAAGTTCATTTTCAGGATGGCTTTCGGTACATACCTTTATACTTTCCCAACTGTCACCTTTGTCACCGGAGCGGAGAAGCCCGCCTTCCTGGGATGCAAAATAAATAACATTTGAATCCACAGGGTCAACAACAAGACGGCATCCTGTACCCCGTCCTACGTTGTTTCCGTGAACATGACAGGGAATTTCCTTGGTTGTCCAGGTTGCACCATAATCGTCTGAACAGGCAAGAATGCCGTTAGGATACTTTCCATAGTAAGCGTGCCCCAATCCGCATGCAGAATATATAATTGACGGATCACGAGGGTCAAGGGCAATTGCCAAAGGGAATGTTTCACTTAAATCAAAATGAGAAACATGTTCGACAAGAGAAATCCAAGAGTCATTTTGGAAATCATAGCGATAGCAGCCGCCGATATCGGTTCTGCAGTATAAAATGTCTGGAACAGTCGGATGGAATAGAAATCCGGAAACATAACCGCCGCCGGGGATAGGAAGATTTCCATATCTGTATGAAATGTTTTTTGATGTACTGCTCAAAATTAATACCTCCGAATAAATGTAAATCCCTGAAGGATATACAAATTTTATCATATTAGGAAGATAAATACCATAGAACAGACTTTATAAATCAATAAAAATTCTAATATGGGGTGGAAAAACACGGTTAAATATTCTATACTTGACATATAGATTTTAAATGGAGGAGTTTGTGAAAAGAATTTTTGAAACACATGCCCATTATGAGGATGAGCAGTTTAATGAAGATCGTAATGAGGTTTTTGAAAATGTATATGCGACAGGTGTAGAACGTGTTGTAAATGTCGGTTCGGATATGGAAACGAGCAGAAAAAGCATTGACCTTGCGTCGTCGAATGAGAAAATATATGCAGCGGTAGGCATCCATCCCACATATGCGGCATCATGTGATGATGAAGCAATATGTGAACTAAGGCAAATGTGTGCTGATGATAAGGTAGTTGCGATAGGAGAAATCGGTCTGGATTATTACTGGGATGACTGCCCGGAAGAAATTCAGAAAGAAAGCTTTATAAAACAGCTTGAACTGGCAAAAGAGTTGGACATGCCGATAATAATCCACAGCAGAGATGCCTGTGCGGACACTTTGGAAATTCTTAAGGGGTTTGTTGAAGACTTAAAGAAATCAGGCAGAAAAATAAGGGCAGTGATGCATTGTTTCAGTTATAGTCCGGAGGTTGCAAAAGAATACATTGATATGGGCTTTTATCTGGGTATAGGAGGTGTCGTGACCTTTAAAAACTCAAAAAAGCTTGTGGAAACGGTTAAGGAGATACCACTTGAAAGAATGGTTCTTGAAACGGACAGTCCCTATCTGACACCGGTTCCGTTTAGAGGGAAAAGAAATGACTCATCCAAACTCACATATGTTATAGAGAAAATTGCGGAAATAAAAGAAACGGACGCGGAAGAAGTAAGCAGAGTAACATGGGATAATTCATGCAGATTATATCGGATTGATAATCCGTATGAAAGTTCCGTGGCTGAAGAATAATTGCGGTAAACCCGACGAATGGAGGAAAAAATTGGCTACACTCGGTAATCCTAAGGAAACGATAGCGATACTTAATAAATACAATTTCAGCTTTCAGAAGAAATTCGGACAGAACTTTCTTATAGATACCAGGGTATTGGAAAAGATTGTGGATGCGGCAGAAATCACAAAAGATGATACGGTTCTTGAAATCGGACCGGGAATCGGAACACTTACGCAGTACCTTTGTGAAAATGCACGTCAGTGCATTGCGGTAGAAATAGATAAAAATCTTATTCCTATCTTAAAAAATGATACACTGGCGGCGTATGACAATATTAGAATAATAAATGATGACATTCTTAAACTGGACATAGCCAAGATTTGCATGGAGGCAGGAGCTGAAAGTCTTAAAGTGGTGGCAAATCTGCCGTATTACATTACAACACCTATTATTATGGGAATTCTTGAGAAACATGCTCCGGTCACAAGCATAACGGTCATGGTACAAAAAGAGGTGGCAATGAGGATGCAGGCCGGACCGGGAAGCAAGGATTACGGTGCATTGAGTCTGGCGGTTTCATATTATGCAGAACCTTACCTTGCGGCAAATGTTCCGTTGAACTGTTTTATGCCCAGACCGAATGTTGACAGTGCAGTAATCAGACTCAAACTTCACAAGGAAAAACCGGTGAATCCGAAAGATGAGGCATTTATGTTTGCGATTATCAGGGCATCATTTAATCAGAGGCGAAAAACACTGGTAAACGGAATCAGAAATTCATCCGAACTTTCGATAACGAAAGAAGAAGTTGAAGCAGCACTTGAAAAACTTGGAATGGATGTTGGTATAAGGGGTGAAAAGCTTACCCTTTCTGATTTTGCGGCTTTAAGTGATGTGCTTTATGAGATGACAGGACGGTAGAAATAATGAAAAAAGAAATAAATGAAAAGCTTTGGGCACTCTGGATTTTAATAGGGTCACTTCCGGGGGCTGTTCTTTGGATTTTTCTTGACAGTGTCGGAATTGCCGGAGAATATGCGAGTCTTTTGATGGGATTCGGAGCGATTGCCGTGATAAGATATGCGGGATGCAGAATGAAAAATACTGTGATGATTGCAGGAGGTTTTATACTTGTTTTGATTGGAGTGTTGTCTAATCATATAGGGTATGCCCTTGATGTGTATAAGTCATTCGGAGAAGGCTGGTATGGTGTACATCTTAGCTTTGCAGAGTCATTTAAACTGGTTTATAGTAGTTTTGTTGTATCGGATTTTGAGGGCATGAGAGGATTTTATTTTACAAGCCTGATTCATGGGATATTATGTATGCTCTTGGTGTGGATTGCGTTATTTGTATATTACAAAAAATCGGATACTATAGAGGAGGAAGAAAATGGAAGAGAATAGAAGGGAAAGCTTAGAGCAGGAGAACAGAACGTGGAAGAATAATCTTGAAAAGTATCTGGACATAGCAATAACCAGTTTCCTTGTAATTGCAGCATGTATACTGTTTTACTATTTTCTCTTCAAGTTTGAAAAAGTTAAGGCGGTAGCAGGTGCTTTTGCGTCAATAATCTCGCCTATTGTGGTTGGATTTGTTTTTGCATACATAATGAATCCGATGGTTGTTTTTATAGAGGATAAGTTGTGCAAAATCAAGGATAATCATGCAAAGAAAGTGGAGCAGCTTAACAGAAAAAGCAGTGACAGTGAAAGAAAGCCAAAGGGAAAAATCGGGAAACGATTGGCGACGGCAGGCAGATGGATAGCGGCATGCTTTGTAAAAAACGGCAAGAGTGATGATATACCTGACTGTACAAATCAGAATACAACAATAGAAAACAAAAAAGGAATAAGACGTATTTCAATTGCAGTTACGGAAATTACGGTTGTAGGAGTCGTAATTCTTCTGATTATATCAGTAGTTCCTGCGTTTGCACGAAGTCTTGCTTCTTTTGTGGAAAAGATTCCGGGATATTATGACCAGATAAGTAATGAAGTGATGAAATTCATAAGAAAACATGAATGGATAGAAGAAAATATTCCTAATCTGGACGACGTGATTAAAAATTTTGACATAGCGGGTATGGTTTCCGGTTATGTGGATTCAATTTTAAGCACGGCTTACAACTGGGTGGTTGTTGTATTTAAGCTTGTTTATAACGTGGTAATCGGGGTGATTGTTTCGGTATATCTTCTTGGAGGTAAAGAGAGATATATCGGTCAAATGAAGAAAATAAGCTTTGCTATCATGAAGCCTGAAAGAGCAAAGAATTTTGTTCAGATAATGAACGGAACAAACAGAATTTTTAAGAGTGCCATACTTGGCAAAATTCTTGATTCGATTATAATCGGATGCATGTGTTTCATCGGAATGGCTGTTTTTGGAATGTTTGGATTCGAAGCAATGGAAAACAATAAGATTCTGATAAGTGTCATTGTGGGTGTGACTAACGTAATACCTTTCTTTGGACCTTATATCGGTGGTATTCCCAGTGTTGTTCTTCTTTTGTTTGAAAGGCCGATTGATGGTGTTGTATTTACGGTATTTATAGTGGCACTTCAGCAGTTTGACTGCAATTATCTTGATCCGAAGATTGTAGGAAAGAGCGTAGGATTATCTCCTTTTTATGTTCTTGCAGCGTGTCTTGTATGCGGCGGTATGTTTGGAATCGTTGGTATGCTTATAGCCAGTCCTACATGTGCGGTTATTTACGGACTTGTCAAATCATGGGCGGAAACAAGACTGGATGACAAAAATCTGCCGATTGATACTGCCCAGTATTCAGAAAAACCGGGAGCGGTAATTTTAAAAGAATCAAAGGAATAATTATCTTTTCTCCGGCATATATATTATTTGAGTGAGTTTGCGGTTATAAAGGATTCGTAAAAAGGGTCTTTATTACTGTATAACAGCACGCGAAACCGGATTATGTCCGGCAATAAATATATGCAGTACAGTTTATACTGTGAATAGGAGGAATGATGAAAAAGAAAATATTATATTTTTATGAGTATGCAAGCGAAATAAGAGGCAAATGTGTCGGACATGCACGCATTGTGGCGTGTCCGGGCAGGCTTAATATTTCGCTTGCTTTTTCTTTACAGGGATGGGACAAGACCGAAAGCAGTGTTTACATAATCGGTGAGACATGGGAGGGTGAATGTGAGGCTGTTTTCGCCGGGAAAATAATGCCGTCGGAAATACTCACGGTTTATAATTTAAATGTCGAATTTTCAGAGTTTAAAAAACTAAATATTATGACTGCAGAAGCAATTGGTGTGATGGTGATTGGAAAAGGAAAGTATATTAAGGCACTTTCGGGAGATATGATCATGACTGAATTGAGGTTGTCAGAAATAATTGGTGACGGAGATAAATTACAGAATGAAGAAAAGAGTGGTAAGGGAGAGGACAATCAAGAAGTAAATGGAGTGACGGGGGATGAAAATAACACAGACCTTTCGGGAATGTTTATGAAGGATGCCGAAATTCAGGTAAGAACCGAAAAAAAAGCGGATTTAATGAATCAGAACGGAAGTTTTATATTCAGGGAACAGGACAATAAATATGAAAGAGAATCTTTGGATAAAGAGGTTTGTGCAGCAAATGAAACCAGTATATATTCTGATGTAAATAACAGTCTTCTAAATACTGAGGAATCTGCTGTAATAAGAAAAAAAGAGAATATACGTCAATCAGTAAAATCAATTGTAACCAAGTCTGAGCGACTGCTTGCTTTCAGAACGGAATATAATCCTTTTGAAAATGGAAGAGTGAGCAGATGCGTGAGAATAGGTGTCGGTGACATTAACACCCTTGCAGAAGAAGAACCGGGACTTAAGGAAAACAGTTTTCTGATGCATGGATTTTACCGATATAAGCATCTTTTGCTTGCGAAAAAGGAGAATTCGGGAAGAACGCTTTTTCTTATTCTGGTTCCGGGATTAAAAACCGATAAAGAACAGAGACTGGCAGATATGTACGGATTTCATGATTTTGTTACACTTGACGGCTGTCGTGCCCGTCAGGGTGTGTTTGGTTATTTTGTCTGGAAACTGACTTTTTCTCCCTAAGCTCCTTAAAGAAGTTTGTAAGAAGACTGCTGCACTCGGGCTGGAGAATGTCATAACATGTTTCTACCTGATGGTTGAATGAGGTCATGTTAAGCAGGTTTATCACAGAGCCGGCACAACCGGCTTTTGCATTCATGGCACCGATACATACCCTGTCGATACGGGATTGGACAAGAGCACCTGCACACATCTGACATGGCTCAAGAGTTACATACATTGTGCATCCTTCCAAACGCCAGTCACCGAGTTGTTTGCACGCTTTTCTTATGGCAATAAGTTCTGCATGTGCAAGAGTCTGACCGTCAATGGTTCGTCTGTTGTATCCGGAAGCGATGATGACTCCGTCTTTTACGATTACGCAACCGATGGGAACTTCACCAAGTTTGTATGCTTTTTTTGCCTGAGTGAGGGCCTTTTTCATAAATTTGTCGTCATCACTTAATACAGCCATTGTCAATACCTCTTTGTGTTTTTTTTACAATACCGAAATTATAGCATGCAGACGGATTTTTGCATAGTTTTATTACATTTTTTTGCGAAAATTTCGTATTTTTCTTGAATAATTGTAAATATGATAGTAGAATTAGAAAAATGTGATTATATCATCGGTGTGTGGGGTGCTGCCGTGCATAATCCGGTGCGGGGGAGATAATGATTAGTCTTACGGAAGAAAATAAGAAAACTTTACTGACAGTGTTCTCAAAGAACATGACGACCTATAGAAAGGCCATGAAGGCATCACAGGAGGAATTCGGAAGTCTCATAGGAATTACAAGACAAACTGTAAGTTCTATTGAGCGAGGAGCCTATACGCTGACATGGTCTATTTTTTTATCATGTCTGCTGGTATGTTCAGGAAATCAGCAGGCAAGACAGCTTATAATTAATTCATTTGCGGGAAATGAAAAACTGGTGGCATATCTTGAAGGGATGATGGGAGTTGCAAAAACAAGCACCTGTTATGATTTTTCGGGAATTGCCAGACAAGTGGATTTTATATCATGTGTAATCAAGGATGAAGAGGATTTTCCGGTTGTTGAATATGACAGTAAAGCAGAGGAAATGTTCGGACTTAAAGAGGGAGAGTATGTTTCCTTTCTTTCGCTTGTTTGGAAAGATGATGAAGAAGCTGTGAGAGAGATTCTGCGCGAAAAAATCAGACGCCAGATGTTTGTATGCGCAGAGTTTCGTGTTATTAACGGTGAAGGTAAATTTATATCGATTCACTGTGTTATAAGAAGACAGAAAAAACTTATGAAGGATGGTAAGTTTGATATTGTAATGACTCAGCTTACCGGAGAGGCTTTAAGAAAGCATACCGTTTCAGGAATGATGGATATGATTCCTGTAGGCGTTGTTGTTTATGAAACCATCAGAGCAGAGCAGGACGTGAAGGAACTTTATTATGCCAATGAGTCTTTTTATGAAGTAATAGGCCATACAAAAGAACAGTTTGCAGTAATACACAACAACAATTTCAGTAATCTGGTTGCATCAGATGATTTAAGGAGAGCAATAAAAATTTTCAATATTCCGGATGAAAAGCTTGTATATCAGACAGATATACGAATAAATACTTTTGAAGGAAATGCACAGTGGGTTCACTGCAGTTCGAAAAGACTTATTCAGTCTGAAGATGGTACAGGGCTTACGGTTTTGGTTTTAACCAACATAACAAACAGGGTTAACTCGGAACTTAATATGAAGTACCAGCTTGACAGATACCGTCAGATAGATGAGGTTCTTGATGACGTTCAGTTTAACTATGAGCTGCTTGAAGACAGGTTTACGATACCGGTTAAATTCGGTAAATTCATGTCTACCGATAATGTAATAAAACATTTCATAGCTGAAAACAAAGCAAGGGATTATGTTTTTCCGGAAGATTATGAGGTTTATAAAAAACAGTCAAGTCAGGCTCTTGCCGTTGGCGGAAAAAGTACTGCAGAGTATCGTATAAAGATTGACGGAGAGAATTATAACTGGTGCAGGGTAATTATTAACTGCGTTGTTGATGAACAGGGTACAATCAGTTACATATACGGAAGAATTCTCATAATTGATGAGGAAAAGAGAATTCAGAAGGAACATAAGGATGACAGGATACTTATTAACAGACTGTCTTCAACTGATCGACTGACCGGACTTTTTAACCGTACGGCATTCAGAGGACGTGTTCAGGAGATTCTTAAAACGGATGACATGAAAACAATTCATGCCATTGTTTACATGGACATAAACAATTTCTCATTTATAAATGAAAAATATGGATATCCTGCCGGAGACAGACTTTTGAGGGATTTTGCCCAGATGTTTCTGAGAAAAGGAAGAAAATGTTTTGGATGCAGAACACATTCTGACTTCTTTCTTGTATACCTTAACGAAGATGACAAGAGAGCGGTTCTGAGTAAAATTAATAACTGGGCAAAACTTTTTTCGGAGCATCAGTCAAAGACATATCCGGGAATAGATATCAGGATAAGTGCAGGTGTTTATTTTATTCAAGGCGGCCAGCAGGATATAACACAGGCAATCGATAATGCAAACATGGCAAGGAAACAGATAAAGAAGAATAAGTTGAAAAACATATGCGTGTTTACCTCGGCTCTTAAAGAACAGAGGGCATATGAACAGGCTGTAGTCGGAGAGATTGCGGATGCAATAAAAGACGGAAAGATAGAAGTATTTCTTCAGCCTAAGTTCTCGATTGACCAAAGGGAAGTTATCGGAGCAGAAGCTTTGGCACGTTGGAAGAGGGATGATGGAACCTACAGAAATGCATCTGAGTTCATTCCTATTTTGGAAGAAAGCGGAAAAATAATGGATTTGGATTTCTGCATCTATACCAAGGTACTTCAGATTCTGAAAAAGTGGCAGAAAAACGGAAGAAAACTTCTTCCGATATCGGTAAATTTCTCGGATCGACATAATACCTATCAGGATTTTGACGAAAAGATATACAGGCTTGCGGAACAGTATTCTGTGGAGAGTAAATATCTTGCAATAGAGATAAAGGAAAACATTCTGTCAGCCAATACTGACAATATTTGTGACAGAGTAATGACTTTAAGAAAAAAAGGATTCATAATTTCGCTTGATGCTTTTGGAAGGGGAGGTTCTTCTTTAGGTTTTCTGTTGAATGCACCGGTAGATTCCGTTAAGGTTGATAAGGATATATGGAAAAACATCGGAAATAGTGAAAAAGAAAAGAATTTCGTGAAGGCTTTGTATGATATGATTTCAGCCATTCACCGAGATGTCATTTTTGAAGGTGTAGAAACTGAGGAACAGGCACAGCTGCTTTATGAAAGCGGTTTTACAAAGGCACAGGGTTACCTTTTTGCCATGCCTATGAACGTAGAGGATTTTGAATCAGGATATCTTAATTAAGGAATGTAAACCGATGACAAAAATACTAATCATATCCGATGTGCCGGACAAGGGGTACTGGGATTTTTATGAAGAAGGCAAACTTGAAGATTTTGATCTGATTATGTCCTGCGGAGACCTGCCGTCAGTGTATCTGCAGTTTATCGTGACGTTTGCAAAGTGCCCGGTGGTTTATGTCAGAGGCAATCATGATGACCATTATGAAAACCAGCCTCCTGACGGATGTATGTGTATTGAAGACATGATATATGTGCATGACGGTATCAGGATAATGGGGCTCGGAGGCTCATACCGGTATAAACCGGGAAAAAACCAGTACACAGAGCGTGAGATGAACAGAAGAATCAGAAAAATGAGATATTCACTCTGGAAAAATCACGGGTTCGATATTTTACTGACACACAATGCCATAGGAGGGTTTGATGATGATGAAGACCTTCCTCATAAAGGATTTGAGTGTTTTAAAGGATTGATTGAAAAATATTCTCCAAGGTATATGGTTCATGGACATGTTCACCTTAATTACGGAAGAAAACATAAGAGGGTTAACAAGTATAAAAACACTACTGTTATTAACGGATATAAAAGCTATATTTTGGAATATGATAACCGGACGGGAGATTGACAGGCGTACCGGACAAACTAAAGGTTCTGACAGTGACAAGGGCTTAAAGCATGTCAGAAACTGACTGAATCAAGTGTTTTATAATTAAAAAAAGCACGGCATAGAAATGAGGTGTGAGGGTACATGTCACGATTACCTTATTTCTAAACCGTGCTTTTTATTTTACGAAAAAATCTGTTTTTGCCAAAACAGCAATCACCTTGCGAAACATTAGTTGCTGTCAGCGCTTCTTTTCGTGAGCATATACAATGCCGTACAGACCGCCGCAGGTTCCGCCGATAATGTGGGTGAGCTGTGAGACGTTATCTCTCACGGTTATGGCATCAACGAGTTCTCCGCCTACATAAAGTATGAATACCAGAAGGAATGTGATGGGGATCGTTCCGTTTTTAAGACTTACAGCACTTGAAAGGATCACAAACATAAAAACTATTCCGCTGGCACCAAGGAGTGCTGAGTTCGGAAATAAAAGGTTGTTGACCACGCCGGTAATAAATGCCGTGATAAGAATCATTTCAAGGAGATTGAGACTGCCGTATTTTTCTTCAAGGATAGGACCGAGAAGAAGTATGAGAAGCATGTTGCCTATATAATGTGACCAGCTTACATGTCCGAGAATGTGGGTAAAAAGTCTTATGTACATCATTGGGTTAGAGAAGCTGTCTCTGTAGGTTGAAAAAACTACACTGTTGGCACGTCCTTCAGTGATGGTATTCAAAAAGAGTGCCAATAATGATACCAAGGCAAATGTGAGGGTCACCGGAGCATTATAGTTTAATTTTTTAAGAAATTTCATGATTTTTTCTCCCGTCAATTAAAACTGTCTTGAATTAACAGTTTCTGCAAATTTTATAAATGCATTCATTCCGTCATTGGTTTTCTTGTATACACCAGCCTGTGAAAGGATGTCGCAGTAAACGTAACCGATTTCATCCTGAAGAATTTTTGTGATTTCGGAATCGGATTTTGTTGTGAAGTTTCCATATTTTTTAATGAGCATATCAGTCCAATCCTTATGTTTGGAAAGAATTTCGTCTGCGGCGATATCTTTTGCATTCATAAGTGCATCTTTAAGCAGATTTATCTCATTTTTTAATCTTGCAGGAAGAACAGCAAGTCCCATTACTTCTATGAGTCCGATATTTTCTTTTTTGATATGGTGATGCTCGGCATGAGGATGAAAAACACCTAAAGGATGTTCGTCGGTTGTAATATTGTTGCGGAGAACAAGGTCAAGTTCATAGTTTAAACCTCGTTTTCTTGCAATAGGGGTTATTGTATTATGAGGAGTGCCGTCTGTATATGCATATATGAAAGCATCTTCATCGGTATATTCTCGCCATACATTAAGAATTTTATCGGCAAGGTCGATTATGCGGGATTTGTCAGGGCAGTTAAGTCTGATACAGGACATAGGCCACTTAACAATACCTGCGGATACATCTTCATATCCGGTAAAAGAAAGCTCCTTTTCAATGCCGGCTTTTGCCATCGGAAATTCGTAATTGCCGCCTTGAAAATGGTCGTGAGTAAGTATTGAACCGCCGACAATCGGAAGGTCGGCATTTGAACCAAGAAAATAATGAGGCAGATAGGTTACAAAATCAAGGAGTTTTGTAAAAGCGGCTCTGTCAATTTTCATTGGAGTATGGGCTGCATTAAAAACGATACAATGCTCATTATAATATACATAGGGTGAGTACTGCATAAACCAGTCTTCGTTATTTATTCTCATAGGGATAATACGGTGATTTGAACGGCAAGGGTGGTTGCCGCGTCCGGCATAGCCTTCATTTTCCTTGCAGAGAAGGCATTTTGGATAGTTGGATGCTTTTGCCTTTAATGCAGCGGCAATGGCTTTAGGATCCTTTTCCGGTTTGCTGAGATTTATGGTAATGTCAAGAGGACCGTATTCGGTTTCGGTAATCCACTTAAGATCCTTTTTTATTCTGTATGTTCTTATGTAGTCGCTTGCTTTGCTGAAGTTATAGTAATACCCGGTTGCCTTTTCGGGACTTTCGGAATATTTTTCACGGAAGGTTTTGATTACTTCGCTTGGTCTCGGAAGAAGAACGGACATTAAATCAGCATCAAATAAATCTTTGCTTGTGATGTCATCGGAAAGTATGCCTCTTTCAATGGCATTTTCCATAATACCGTTAAGAATGTCTTCAAGTTCCATGTCCTTTGCTGATGCAGTTTCATCGTATTCGTCAAGGCTGAGTTTGTGTAAAATCATATTCCTTGTAAAAATGGCATCTTCTTCGGCAAGAAGGTTGTTGTCAATACCGTATTTAACAAGTGATGCAATAAGTGTATTTATATCTTTCATATGAAAGCCTCCATTGATGGTAAAATATTTGCCGTGAGAGCCCTATGGCAGCTGATTCGGTGGGCTGATGTCCGGTCAGTAAAAACTTCACTGACTAAACAAATTTAATCACTTATACTTCATATCATATTTGAATATAAAAATCAAGAATCATGAAGAAAAGGGAGATGTTAAAAAGAGTATGTGTGTGATATAATTTCATGAAAATAAAAAATAATGCGGATTTAAAATATCTGCCGGAACGGAAGGACATAAATAAATGGATAATCAGACGATTAAAGGACTATTTGATTTTATCGAAAGTACACCGACGGCTTATCATGCTGTTGGAAATATGATTTTGAAACTTGAAAATAACGGATTTGTAAGACTTCGTGAAGAAAATGAGTGGAATATAATTCCCGGTGGGAAATATTATGTGGTAAGGAACGGCTCTTCAATGCTGGCATTTTCTGTGCCGAAGAAGGAAACGGACGGCTTTAATATTACTGCGGTTCATGGTGATTCACCGGCATTGAGCATAAAGGAAAACCCGGAAACTGAATCGGAGGGACATTATGTAAGGCTGAATGTTGAGAAATACGGCGGAATGCTTTGCAGTCCGTGGTTTGACAGACCTTTGTCAATTGCAGGCAGGGTTTTTGTATCAGAAGAGGACGGTGTCAGGGAAAAACTGATTGATTTGAAAAAAGAAATTCTTTGTATTCCGAGTCTTGCCATTCACATGAACAGGGAGGCAAATGACGGAGTAAAGATTAATCCGCAAAAAGATATGATGCCTCTTTTCGGCGATATCAGTGAAAAAGGAAAATTTATGGAAATGATTGCCGAAGAATGCGGAACTGAAAAGGAAAGCATTCTTTCGTATGACCTTTATGCATATAACTGCCAGAAATGCAGTGTTTGGGGAGCAGGCGAGGAATTTATGTCTGCACCAAGACTTGATGATCTGGAATGTGTATATACTGCCATGGAGGGATTCCTTACAGCAAAAACAGGCGGGAAAATGCCGGTTTATCTTATTTATGACAACGAAGAAGTCGGAAGCTGTACAAGAAACGGTGCTGCATCAACATTTTTGAAGGATTCACTTAAAAGAATATGTGCGGGACTTAACAAGACGGAAGCAGATTATTATAAAATGATTGCCGGAAGTTTTATGTTGTCTGCTGATAATGCACATGCGGTTCATCCTAATTATCCGGAAAAAAGCTGCCCTACAAATAAGGTTTTTATGAATGAAGGTGTTGTTGTTAAATTTTCGGCTAATAAAAGATATACAACCGACGGAGTAAGTGCCGCACTTTTTAAGAAACTGTGCAACGAGTCGGAAATTCCGTATCAGGTATTTTTTAACAGGTCGGATATGCCCGGTGGATCTACATTGGGGAATATATCAGCGGCACAGGTTCCTGTAAAAACGGTTGACATAGGTCTTGCACAGCTTGCAATGCATTCTCCGTATGAAACGGCAGGAGTAAAAGATGTTGAATACATGATTGGTATATGCCGCAGATTTTTTGAAAGCAGTGTAATGGAAAGTGAGAACGGATATAAAATACGGGTGTAAGCAGTAAATAAAGAATGTTGATATTTATAAAAAAAGTGTTGACAGGCAGATACATTTGTAGTAGATTGAACATATGAACAGACATTCATATGTTCAAATAAAAGAAAAGGAGACATGAAATGGAAAAAGTTGAAAAAACAAATCATGATTGTCAGCATGGACATGACTGTGCGGAAGTAATTGCGGAAGTTAAGCCATTGATGCCTTCTGAAGAAACTCTTTTTGATTTGGCTGAAGTATTTAAGGTCTTTGGAGACACAACAAGAATCAGAATACTGTTTTGCCTTTTTGAACATGAGATGTGCGTAAATGATATTGCTGAACTTCTTGATTATACACAGTCGGCAATTTCACATCAGCTTAGAATTTTAAAGAATGCAAAGCTGGTTACAAGCAGGCGTGAGGGAAAGAATATACTTTATTCACTTTCCGATATGCATGTAAGAACAATTATTGATCAGGGCATGGAGCATGTTACAGAATAAAAATGCCCGGAATGGAGGAGTTTTATGAAGAAAAAATTCAGAGTAGAAGGAATTGACTGCCCAAACTGTGCGGCAAAGATTGAAAAACTGGTTGGTGAAATCGAGGGAGTAACGGTTTCAAAGATTAATTTTATGGCAGAAAAACTTACTGTTGAATTTGAAGACTCGGCAGCGGCAACACTTATAGATGAAATTAAAAAGGCAGTAGCTGTTGTAGAACCTGATGCAGAGGTAACAGAAGCTTAGTAAAAAACGGAGGCTGTCATGAAATTATCACCAAAACAAAAAAAGCTGTTTACAAGAATTGTTTTGTCCGGAGTGTTGTATCTGATTGCAGTTGTACTATTGAAAACCGGGATGATAAATCCGGATAAAGGAACAACGGGACTTTTACTTTGTTATGCGGTGTTTTTGATTCCTTATCTGATTGCGGCATCTGATGTGCTTATATCGGCCGCAAGAAACATTTCAAGAGGCCAGGTGTTTGATGAAAAATTTCTGATGATAGTTGCAACATTTGGAGCATTTGCAATCAGGGAGTTTGAGGAAACAACGGCAGTAATGCTTCTTTTTCAGATAGGTGAGCTTTTTCAGAGCATTGCAGTCGGAAAGTCGAGAAAATCCATTTCCGACATGATGGATATTGCTTCGGAGTATGCAAATCTGCTTGATGAAAATGGTGATGTGGAAGAAGTTGATCCGGAGGATGTTGAACCGGGACAGATTATCCTTATAAGAAGCGGAGAAAAAGTACCGCTTGATGGTATTGTTGTTGAAGGAACGACGATGATTGATACTTCGGCACTTACAGGAGAAAGTGTACCGAGAAATGCAAAACCGGGCGATGAAGTCCTTTCAGGATGCATTAATGGCCAGGGAGTAATAAAGGTCAGAGTAACAAAGCCTTATGATGATTGTACGGTAGCTAAAGTTCTTGAACTTGTTGAAGAAGCAGGAACTAATAAAGCTAAAACTGAAAATTTCATTACGGCATTTGCAAGATATTATACGCCGGCAGTTGTTATTTCCGCGTTGATTCTTGCAGTCCTTCCTCCGGTTTTCAAAATGAGAACAATAAATCAGAGTATTACGACAGCGTGTGTATTTCTTGTTACAAGTTGTCCGTGTGCACTTGTGATATCGGTTCCGTTAAGCTTTTTTGGAGGAATCGGTGCGGCTGCAAAAAAAGGTGTTCTTGTTAAGGGCGGAAATTATCTGGAGGCACTTGCACAGGCAGATGTGTTTGTATTTGATAAAACCGGAACACTTACAATTGGTAACTTTACGGTTACGGATGTTAACTGCGAAGATGGTGTGACATATGAAGAAATAATTGAGACAGCAGCGATATGCGAGGCCGGGTCCATGCATCCGATTGCACTTTCAATTATTGAAAAGTCAAAGGAATTAAATCTGAATCCGGAAAAAGCGGATTCCATAGAGGAGATACCGGGACACGGAATAAAGGCATGCGTCGGTGATAGGGAAATCCTTGCAGGCAACAAAAAACTGATGGAGCTTTTTGGTATCGAAGCTGATGAAGTTCAGACGGCAGGAAGTCCGGTGTATGTGGCAAGTGCAGGCAAATGTCTTGGATTGATAGTAATTGCGGATTCAATAAAGCCTGACAGTGCATCGGCAATTAGGGAACTTAAAGAGCTTGGCGTAAGGGAAACCGTAATGCTTTCGGGAGACAGAAAAAATGTTGCAGAGGATATCGGAGAAAAAGTCGGAATTGACAAGATATATGCCGAATTACTGCCGGATAAAAAGGTAAGCCGGCTTGAGTATCTCTTGAAGAACAGGATTTCTGATAAATCTAAAATCGCATATGTTGGTGACGGAATAAATGATGCACCGGCACTTACAATTGCTGATGTGGGAATTGCAATGGGCTCTCTTGGCTCGGATGCCGCAATAGAAGCGGCGGATGTTGTACTCATGGACGATAAACCGTCAAGACTTCCTGAAGCGGTTGTGATTGCAAGAAAAACCAGGAAAATAGTAAAGCAGAATATTATTTTTGCTCTTGCCGTTAAATTCGTGGTTCTTATACTTGGGGCACTCGGAATGGCATCAATGTGGGCCGCAATCGTAGCAGATGTAGGTGTAATGGTTCTTGCGGTACTTAATGCAACAAGAACACAAAATATTTAATGATTTATGACAGACCGGCAATGGTTTTACCCGGAACAGGTAAGACCGCTGCCGGTTGTTTTATTTTTTAGGTTATTTTTAGTTTGTGCCGTTATCATTTGAAAAGTAAAGCACTGTGTGGTAAGGTAAAACAAAGTAGAGTGGGGTGGAACAGTGCCAGGGAGGTATCTATGTACATACTGTTAGCAGAAGATGAAAGGGAATTGTCTAAAGCACTGGTGACCGTATTGGAAAAAAACCATTACACTGTTGATGCAGTATATAACGGACGTGATGCACTTGATTATGCAAAAGCGGAGGAATATGACGGAATAATTCTGGATATCATGATGCCGTATATGGACGGAATAGATGTTTTGAAAAAACTCAGGGCATCCGGCAATAATACGCCGGTTATTCTGCTGACGGCGAAAGCGGATGTTAATGATAGGGTTTACGGTCTTGATATGGGGGCAGATGACTATCTTCCGAAACCGTTTGCGATTGCGGAACTTCTTGCAAGACTGCGTTCTGTTACAAGAAGAAAAGGTGAGATCATACCGGACAGTCCGGAGTTTGGAGATATCGTTCTTGACATTGAAAGAGCATGTCTTATATGCGGAGAAAGAACGGAAAGGCTTACAAACAAAGAATTGAAGGTTATGGAAGTTTTTATAAAAAATCCGACTTCGCTTATATCTGCTGAAAAGCTGCTGAATAAAGTGTGGGGCGGTATGAGTGACGTGGAAATAAATGTAGTGTGGGTTACTGTTTCGTCCGTCAGGAAAAAACTTGAGAAACTAAAATCAAAAGTTGTAATAACAGCGGTAAGAGGTGTGGGATATACTTTGGAAACGGCAGACAGGGGATAAAGCAATGTTAAAGCAGCTTAAAAGAAGGTTTGTCCTGATTGCCATGTGCGGAATGATTCTGATAACATTGGTTATTGTAGGGGCAATTAATCTGATAAATTATGCAGGTGTAAAGAGTACCATAAAAGAAACTCTTAGGTTTATAAGCAGTAATGAGGGACATTTTCCAGAGTACGGTGAGGAAAAAAAGCCTGAAATGGATGATGTGGGCGGACCTAAGGAATTCGGTATTGAAAAATCCGATAAATTTAAAATGGGTCCGGAAAGCAGGTTTACGACGAGGTTTTTTGCGGTCTGGTATGATGAGAACGGAAATGTCACAGAAGTGAATACCAAAAATACAGCTTCTTTTTCGGAGGATGAGGCAAAAGATTATACAGACAAAATACTTTCAGAAACCGAAGACGAGGGACGGATAAACAATTACTGTTACATTAAAACAAAAAACGGGGATAAAACGCTGATTGTCTGTCTTGATTGCAGCAGGGATTTAGAAAAATGCAGACAGCTGGCGGGGATTTCCGGGATTGTGGCGTTTGTAAGCCTGCTTGTGGAATTGTTTATTTTGTGCACCCTGTCAGGGAGGGTTGTCAGACCTATAGTGATAAGCAGTGAGAAACAAAAAGAATTTATTACAGATGCAGGTCATGAATTAAAAACTCCGATTACAATTATTTCAGCAAATACGGAAGTAATTGAAATGACGGACGGCAGTTCAGAATGGACAGAAAGTATAAAACGTCAGACTGCAAGAATGACAGGACTGGTTAATGAACTTGTTAATCTTGCCAGACTGGATGAACATAAAAAGATTCCCAAAAGCACGGGAATTGTAATGAATGAATTGATTTGCGATATTGCAGGTATGTTCAGGGCTCCGGCGGCAGGCAGGCAGATTGAAATAGATACGGATGTTTCCGAAGAAATTGTTGTTAAAGGTGACGAAGAGGATATAAGACAGATTCTTATGATTTTTTTTGACAATGCGGTGAAGTATGCGTATGAAAAAAGCAGAATCACGGTCAAGCTTTCCCGTAAAGGAAAGAATGTAACGGCAGATGTATTTAATCCATGCAGTCTTCCCGAAGATTTTGAGACCGAAAAACTTTTTGAGAGGTTTTATCGTGTAGATAAGTCCAGAAGCAGAGATACCGGAGGCAGCGGACTGGGGCTTTCAATTGCAGCAGCGATTGCGGAAAATAACAGAAATATTTCGGTGAGTGCGCAGACCGGAAACGGAGGCATAAACTTCCGTCTTAAAATAAAATCGGAATAAATGCAGACAGAAATAACAGTGACGGAAGAAAACCTTATGTCTGTAAAAGGAGGTATATTTGGGGGATATAAGAGTATTTAAGAGATATGAAAAAAAATATATACTCAGCACGGAGGAACGAGACAGGCTTACGGATGCATTAGGGGAAAAACTTATTGGTGATGAGTATATGAATTCGTTGGTACAGAATGTATATTATGATACGCCGGATTTCAGACTGATAAGGGAGTCAATCGAAAAACCTCTTTATAAGGAGAAACTCAGACTGAGAGGTTACAATACAATAGATGATTCAACGGAAGTTTATCTCGAGATAAAAAAGAAATATGACGGTGTTGTTTATAAACGCCGTGAGAGGATGCGTCTTGATAACGCTGAGGCTTTTATAAGGGAAAGGGATAAGGACGGAGGAAACCAGATTGGCCGTGAACTGAAGTGGTTTATAGAGTATTATGACAGACTTATGCCGGCAGTTTATCTCGGATATGAAAGAGTTGCATACCGGCTGCCTGAAAACGGAGTGCGTGTAACATTTGACGGAAATATACGTTTCCGTACCGAAAATGTCAGTCTGACGGAAGGCTTTTACGGAAAAGAACTTCTTGAACCGGACAGGGTTATCATGGAATTAAAAGCTCCGGGAGCGATACCTCTTTATTTCGTGAGACTGATAGAGGATATGGGGATTCTCCCCACAAGCTATTCAAAGTACGGAACGGCTTATAAAAATGAAATAATAAGAAAACAGGGGAATTGAATTATGACAAAATTATTTAAATCGGTTATACCGGCAGACGGATTAACGGTAGGAAGCTTTTTTATGTGTTTTATGGCAGCGGTGGCACTCGGATTCTGCTTTTCATGTGTTCACAGATATAAGACAAGATCAAGTCAGAGCTTTCTTATAGCACTTACAATTCTTCCGGCAATTGTAACTGTAGTTATTTTGATGGTAAACGGAAATGTCGGGACAGGTGTTGCGGTGGCAGGGGCTTTTTCCCTTACCAGATTTCGTTCACAGCCGGGGTCAGCCAAAGAGATCGGAAGTGTATTTATGAGTATGATGATCGGACTTTGCTGCGGAACGGGATACATAGGAATAGCAGTGGCATCAACAGTTATACTATCTGTTGTAATGATTTTGCTGCTTACATTCGGATACGGACTTTCTTCCGGAGGAATTAAGGAACTTACGATAGTGATACCGGAAAATCTTGATTACAGTACGATTTTTGATGACTTGTTTGAAAAATATACTACTGAATCCTCACTTGTTAAGTCGAGAACATGCAACATGGGAAGTATGTATAAGCTTAAATATGAAGTGAAACTAAAAGATGATAAGGAAGAAAAACAGTTTATTGATGAAATCAGAACCAGAAACGGAAATCTTGAGGTTATGATTGGAAGAATTGAAATAAACACTGAATCTATTTAAACCTGCACTTGAAAAAAATATTATATATTGTAAAATGTAAAGAGCTGATAAAAGTATTAACAACCGGAGCGGGTTCTTAAATATATAAAATGCTTCGGAATGGAGGAAAAATGGAAAAAATAATTCTTACGGGTGATCGTCCAACAGGAAGACTTCATCTCGGTCATTATGTCGGCTCTTTAAGAAGAAGAGTTGAATTACAAAATTCGGGTGAGTTTGAAAAGATTTTTATAATGATTGCTGATGCACAGGCTCTTACTGATAATTTTGACAATCCTGAAAAGGTAAGACAGAATATAATTGAGGTTGCTCTTGACTATCTTTCATGCGGACTTGATCCTGCAAAATCAACCCTTTTTATACAGTCACAGATTGCCGAGCTTACTGAGCTGACGTTTTATTATATGAACATGGTGACGGTATCAAGACTTCAAAGAAATCCAACGGTAAAATCAGAAATCCAGATGAGAAATTTTGAAGCAAGCATACCGGTCGGATTTTTCTGTTATCCGATAAGTCAGGCTGCAGACATTACCGCATTTAAGGCAAATGTTGTGCCTGTAGGCGAAGATCAGCTTCCTATGATAGAACAGACAAGGGAAATTGTAAGAAGATTCAACCAGACATATAAAACGGAATGTCTTGTAGAGCCTGATGTTCTTCTCCCGGATAATGCCGCATGTATGAGGCTTCCGGGAACAGATGGTAAACAGAAGATGAGTAAATCCCTTGGAAACTGCATTTATCTCGCAGATACAGCTGAAGAAGTAAAGAAAAAGATTATGGGAATGTATACTGATCCTCTTCATCTTAAAGTTTCTGATCCGGGTCATGTTGAAGGTAATACCGTGTTTACTTATCTTGATGCATTTTCAAAGCCGGAGCATTTCGAAAGATATCTTAAAGATTACAGTTGTCTTGATGAACTTAAAGAACACTATAAGAGAGGCGGACTCGGTGACGTTAAGATAAAGAGATTCCTTAATGACGTGATTCAGGAAGAACTTGAACCTATCAGAAAAAGAAGGGCTGAATACGAGAAAGACATTCCGGGTGTGTATGATATTCTTAAAAAAGGTACGGAAGCGGCAAGAGCCGAAGCCGAAAAAACACTTGCAGAAGTTAAGGCTGCAATGAAGATTGATTATTTCTCGGACGAAGCATTAATTAAGGCGCAGGCAGAAAAATACAGTAATTAAGCAGTAATTTCAGGCAGAACAAAACCGGATTATTAGAGGTACTTAAATACCGGAACCGGTTTGGTTCTGCCTTTTTTTACAGTCGAAGGAATGGTAATTACTCTGATGATAACCGTTTATGGCGATAATATAAATATGAAGGCAGATATCTGATAAAAGAACTTGACAAAAAAGGCGAAGCGGAATATCATTACAACATAATAATTCCTAGTAGCCATATAGGAAAATAGGAAAATGGAGGGCATGGATATGAGTAAAATAATTAACAGCACACTTGAAATTATAGGAAATACACCAATGCTTAACGCAGAAAGATATGCAAAAAAAGCCGGAATAACGGAGGTATGCCTGCTTGCAAAACTTGAGTATCTTAATCCGGCAGGTTCGGTGAAAGACAGGGTTGCATTGTCTATGATTAAGGATGCGGAAGAAAAAGGAATACTTAAAAAGGGAGCAACAATTATAGAGCCAACAAGCGGAAATACAGGTATAGGCATTGCGGCAGTTTCGGCAGCAAGAGGATACAAGGCAATACTCACTCTTCCGGAAACCATGAGTGTTGAAAGAAGAAATCTTCTTAAGGCATATGGTGCGGAAATTGTTCTTACTGACGGAAGCAAAGGAATGACCGGTGCGATAGAGAAAGCCGAAGAACTCCGTGACAGTATTCCGGGAGCAGTTATCCTCGGACAGTTTGATAATGAAGCAAATACTAAGGCACATATCGAAACAACAGGTCCTGAAATCTGGGAACAGACGGACGGAAACATAGATATCTTTGTTGCAGGAGTAGGTACGGGCGGAACAATTACCGGTATAGGTAAATATTTAAAAAGCAGAAAACCGGATGTGAAAATTGTTGCTGTTGAGCCGGCAACAAGTCCGGTTCTTTCAAAAGGAACCGCAGGTCCTCATAAAATACAGGGAATCGGTGCAGGATTTATTCCTAAAATTCTGGATACGGATATTTATGATGAGGTAATGGCGATAGAGAATGAAGATGCGTTTACTGAGGGAAAGGCATTTGCGGTAAGTGAAGGTGTGCTTGTGGGAATTTCATCGGGAGCGGCATTAAAAGCCGTAGGAATTCTTGCAGCAAGACCTGAAAACAAAGGAAAGAGAATCGTGGTTCTTCTTCCTGATTCCGGAGACAGATATCTCTCAACACCATTGTTTTCCTGATTTAAACCCTGACTAATCGGATAATGTTAATAAAGGGTATCTGATTTATGATAAGCATACAGTGCGGATTATGTATATCGGTTTGACTGATACCGTACAGGAAAACCCGTTACGTTGTACCTGACGGTACGGCATAACGGGCTTTTTTCCTTTACGGGGAAGTTTGTTCTTGACTAATGAAAGGCAGACAAATCATTTATCTGATAATAATCGGTTGCTTAATCTGACATAAAAAGATATACTTAAATAAAAAATGTGAGGTACAGATTTGAAAAAAGCATTGATAGCAATGAGTGGCGGAGTGGATTCCAGCGTTGCGGCATTTATAATGAAACAGCAGGGATATGAATGCATGGGTGTGACAATGAAACTGTTTTCCAATGAGGACGTTGGCGTATCTAAGGAACATTCATGCTGCAGTCTTGATGATATAGAAGATGCAAGGGCGGTAGCTTACAGACTTGAGATACCGCACCATGTTTTTAATTTTGCGGATAATTTTAAACAGACGGTTATCGAACCTTTTATACATGCTTATGAAAATGGTATGACACCTAATCCGTGTATTGAGTGCAACAGACATCTTAAGTTTGAAAAACTCTTTAATCGCGCAAAGGAACTCGATTATGATTGTGTCGTAACCGGTCATTATGCTGTTGTTGAATATGATTCCGGAAGAGGAAGATATGTTTTGAAAAAGGCGGCTGATGACACCAAGGACCAGAGTTATGTTCTTTATTCCCTGACACAGGAGCAGCTGGCACATGTTATTTTTCCGCTGGGAGGGATTACAAAAAAAGAGGCAAGAGAAATAGCGGAAGAAAACGGCTTTGTAAATGCCCGTAAGCATGATAGTCAGGATATTTGTTTTGTACAGAACGGAAAATATTGTGATTTTATAAAAGAGTATACGGGGAAAGACTATCCTGATGGTGATTTTAAGGATTTGTCAGGAAACGTGATTGGAAGACACAAGGGAATCATCAGATATACAATCGGACAGAGAAAAGGACTTGGTCTTTCATTAAAGGAACCTATGTATGTATGCGGTGTTAATCCTGAGGAAAACGAAGTGTATCTTGGCCGTAATGAGGAGCTTTTTGGGAAAGAATTATGGGCGGAAAATATTAATCTCATTACGGTTGACCGAATAGAAGAACCAATGAGGGTAAAAGCTAAGATAAGGTATCGTTCAAAAGAGGATACAGCAACGGTTACACAGGTTTCTGATGATAGGATTCATGTGGTTTTTGACAATCCTCAGCGTGCGATTACCAAGGGACAGGCTGTTGTATTGTATGACGGAGACATCGTTGTAGGCGGAGGAACGATAGTATAGCACGTATGGAACAGACTTCTTTTATTGCTGATATTTTTGAAAAGTATTTACATTTGAGTTGATAGTTACTATAATTCATAGTAAAACACTTGGATATGATCAAAGTGTTAAAACAACAAAAAAGAATGCGTTGTTAATACTAAATGCCGCAGGTATGCGGTGAATTGGAGGATATATGAAAATTTCGACAAAAGGCCGTTATGCACTCCAGCTGATGTTGGATCTTGCGGTTTATAATACGGGAGAACCGATAAGTCTTAAAGATATTTCAAAAAGACAGGGGATTTCGGAAAAATATCTTGAACAGATAATTTCAGTGCTTAACAAGGCTGGATATGTAAGAAGCCAGAGAGGAGCACAGGGCGGTTATATGCTTAAAATGGAGCCAAAGGACTACACAGTGGGGATGATCCTCAGACTTACGGAAGGTGATTTGGCACCGGTTGACTGTGTAGGCAACAATGATTACCCGTGTGAAAAGAAAGAGGCATGTGTAAACGTAAGAATATATCAGAAAATATATGAAGCCATAAACAGTGTAATTGACAACATAACACTTGAAGATATGGTAGGATGGCACCAGGAGGCTGGAGACCAGTATTCAATCTGATTGGAGTGCCGGGGTTAACGGCGGAACAGAGGTAAAATGGAAAAAATGAAATTTATATCTTGGAATGTAAACGGATTAAGGGCGGTACTGGGCAAAGGATTCATGGATTTTTTTGAAAAAGCGGATGCGGATATATTCTGCCTGCAGGAAACAAAACTTTCTGAAGGAATTTTGACAATGGAAACTCCGGGATACTTCCAGTACTGGAATTATGCTGAAAAAAAAGGATATTCGGGAACAGCGGTATTTGCAAAAAAAGAGCCTCTTAACGTGTTTTACGGAATGGGAATTGAAGAACATGACCATGAGGGAAGACTTATAACACTGGAGTATGAGGAGTTCTATTTTATATGCGGATATATTCCGAATGCACAAAATGAACTTAAGCGTATAGATTACAGAATGAAATGGGAAGACGATTTCCGAAGCTACATATCCGGGCTTGACAAGAAAAAGCCGGTTGTGTTCTGTGGGGATTTGAATGTAGCACATAAGGAGATTGATCTTAAAAATCCGAAAACGAATCGCGGAAATGCAGGATTTTCAGATGAAGAAAGAGGAAAATTCGGTGAACTTCTTGAGGCCGGATTCACTGATTCGTTCAGGTATTTGTATCCTGACAGCGAAGGTGAATATACCTGGTGGAGTTATCGTATGAATGCGAGAAGCCGAAACGCAGGATGGCGTATTGACTATTTTATAGTTTCGGATTCCGTAAAAGACAGAATAAATGAATTTATAATTCATAAGGATGTCATGGGTTCGGATCACTGTCCGGTTGAACTTGATATTGAAATCTAGACGTTTTACACGGGAGGTTTTTATGAACAGAAGGGATAAGATTAATTATTATCTGGATCTTGCAGATGTTGTTTCAAAGAGAGGAACGTGTATAAGAAGAAATTACGGAGCAGTCATAGTAAAAAATGACGAAGTTATTTCAACGGGATATGTCGGAGCACCCAGAGGAAGAAAAAACTGCAGTGATCTTAATTACTGTATGAGAACGAAGCTGAACATTCCTAGAGGTGAGCGCTATGAAATGTGCAGAAGCGTTCATGCAGAAGCAAATGCCATAATCAGTGCGTCAAGAGATAAAATGATTGGCTCTACAATATATCTGTCCGGAAGGGAAGCGCTTACGGGGGAGTATATTAATAATTCAAACAGCTGTGCAATGTGTAAGAGAATGATAATAAATGCCGGAATTGAAAAAGTAATAGTCAGGGATAATGAAACTGAGTACAGAGAAATAAATGTCAGTGACTGGATAGTAAATGATGACTCTTTAGAAGGCGGATTTGGCTATTAACAAATTTGTAAAAAAGAGCATTTTTACTTCCTTTTTGGTTGAAAGATTCTTGAATATGAGGTATTATATCTCTGTGTGATTAGTAAGGGGACGTGTGTTCTCTTTAAATTGCTTCCGCTTCAGTTAAAACGGAAACAAAAAATATAAACTAATTAATTGTCCGTTGATCGGACTTATATAAGAAGGAGGTCGGTGAAATGGAAAATCGTGAACAGTGGAATTCCTTCCAGGGTCGTCTTTGGAAAGAAGAAGTAAACGTGCGTGATTTCATTCAGAACAACTACACACCTTATGCAGGAAATGCAGATTTCCTTGAAGGTGCAACAGAAGCAACAGACAAGCTTTGGAAGAAGCTTCAGGAGCTTTTCAAAGAAGCCCGTGCAAAGAACGGTGTCCTTGATATGGATACTGAGATTGTGTCAGGTATTACATCCCATGGTCCTGGATACCTTTGTGAAGAAGATAAGACTCTTGAGAAAATCGTGGGTCTTCAGACAGATAAGCCTCTTAAGAGAGCGTTCATGCCTTTTGGCGGTATCAGAATGGCAGAGCAGTCATGTGAAATGTACGGATATAAGCCAAATCCTGAACTTCACAAGATTTTTACTGAGTATCATACAACACACAGTGATGCTGTATTCTCAGTATATACACCGGAAATCAGAGCAGCACGTAAGGCTCATATCCTTACAGGTCTTCCTGATACATACGGTCGTGGACGTATCGTAGGTGATTACAGAAGAGTAGCTCTTTACGGTATTGATTTCCTTGTAGCTAAGAAGCAGGAAGATCTTGCTAACTGCGGATGCGGTGTAATGACAGAAGATATTATCCGTCTTCGTGAAGAAATCGCAATGCAGATTAAGTGCCTTAAGCAGATGAAGCAGATGGCAGCAAGCTACGGATTTGATATTTCAGCACCTGCAAAGGATGCAAAGGAAGCAGTTCAGTGGTTATACTTTGGTTACCTTGCAGCAATAAAGACTCAGAACGGTGCTGCAATGTCAGTAGGACGTGTTTCAACATTCCTTGATATTTATATTGAAAGAGACCTTAAGAACGGTACTATTACAGAGAAGGAAGCTCAGGAACTTATTGACCATTTTGTAATGAAGTTAAGAATGGTTAAGTTCGCAAGAATCCAGAGCTACAATGAGCTTTTCTCAGGTGACCCGGTTTGGGCTACACTTGAAGTCGGTGGTCTTGGCGGAGACGGACGTTCAATGGTTACAAAGAACGATTATCGTTTCCTTCATACTCTTGAGAACATGGGACCTGCACCTGAACCAAATCTTACTGTTCTTTATTCTAAGAGACTTCCTGAAAACTTCAGAAAATATGCTTCTCATATTTCAATTCTTACATCTTCAGTTCAGTACGAAAATGATGATGTAATGCGTCCTGTATGGGGAGATGACTACAGCATCTGCTGTTG
>CAZNGY010000023.1:0-29653 GCA_964572955.1 uncultured Lachnoclostridium sp. | reverse complement strand
TTTCGCTATCCGTGAAGGTGGTAGAACAGTAGGTTCAGGTAAGGTTGTTAAGATTATTGAATAATCTAAGCGCAAGCAATGAGATAAACACATTATAATGTGTAATGAACAGCCATTTGCAATTATGCAGATGGCTGTTTTTCTCTTTGACAGAAATTTTAAGCTGTAATTGTTCGATAGGTATTAAATTTTAGGCTGTAAATGGATGAAAGATTCAGATGAAAATGACAGAAAGATACGGTAAAAGATTTGAACGGTAATCATTATCTGTATAATTTATAAAATTATATGCCAAAGATTATATACAGGTGTTTAAAGCCTGATATTTAGAACACAAGAGATGTTTTAGGAGGAAGCGATGGCTCAGTTTACAAAAAAGGCAATTATTCAAACTTTTCAGGAAATGCTGGAAAAAACACCTTTTGAAAAAATAACGGTATCAGCCATTGTAGCAAAATGCGAGATAAGTCCAAACACGTTCTATTATCATTTTCAGGATATATATGACCTTCTTGATGTTTGGATTCGTATTAAAAGAGAGAATTATCTGAACATGATCTCTGAAGAAAAAACATGGAAAGATGTTATCAGGATAGCTTTGGGTGATTTAAGAATGCATTCAGACATTGTATATCATCTTATCGATTCGCTTTCAGCTGAGCATATAGAAAGATGTATATATGAATCAGCTGATGAAATATTTAATTGTATTGTTGTCAGGGAAATTGGAGATATAGGTATTTCAGAGACAGAAATACATGAAATTGCGGAATATAACGGATATGCTTTTATCGGGTATTTTATAAAATTTCTAAGAAACGGCATGTCCGGTGATGTTGAAGCAGGAATAGAAAAGACAAGTTTGTTTTTTGAGGAAAACATTAGACGTGCTATAGAAAAACATAAGAAAATACAGAATTAGTACAGATTTTCGTTTTCGTGCGAAAATTGAGGAAAAAAGGCAGTTTATGCAAATTTTGCAGAAACTGCCTTTTTTGTCAATTTTATTTTTTAGTACTTTTTATAGAATTTTAGATAAAAGTATATGGAGGAAATTAAAATGGAGTCTAAATTTATTTTATCCTGTGAATCAACTGTTGATTTGCCTTTTGATTATGTTAACGGACGCAGCATAAGTGTACTGTTTTATTCTTATACGGTTGGAGAGGAAATATATCCTGATGATATGGAAAGAAATCCTGATACATTGGAGATGTTTTATGGATTTTTGAATGAAGGGGAAATTCCGTCAACGTCACAGCTAAATGAGTATCGGTATGAAGAGTACTTTGAAGAACTGTTAGAAAAAGGAAATTTACTTCATGTTGCTTTTGGCTCAGGGATGACCGGATCAGTGGCAAATGCAATGAAAGCGGCTGAATTATTAAGAAAGAAATACCCTGAACGTAAATTACTGGTGGTAGATTCACTCTGCAGTTCCACAGGATATGGATTACTGCTTGATGAAGCAGCAGATATGAGAGACAGCGGTTCATCAATTGAGGATATTTATAACTGGCTGATGGAAAATCGTAAAAAGGTGCATCATCAGTTCTTTTCTACAGATTTGAAATATTATCGTCGCAGCGGTAGAATTTCAGGAAGTGCAGCAACATTGGGAACAATTCTGAACATATGCCCTATTATGCGTTTGGATGATACCGGACATATAATTGCTTATGATAAGGTGAGAGGAAAAAAGAAGGCTATACGTAAAACACTGGAAACAATGGAAAAACATGTGCTTGATGGAGTTAATTATTCAGGAAAATGCTGGATATGTCATTCTGATTGCCTTGAAGAGGCAGAAGAGACAAAAAGTGCATTGATGGAAAAGTTTCCGCATATTAAAGGAAATATAAAAATCTGCAATATAGGAACAATCATTGCATCACATTGCGGACCGGGAACTGTTGCGGTTTTCTTCTTTGGAGATGAAAGAGAAAGATACAATAAATAATGATGTCAGATTCAAAGACGAAGGGAAAAACTGTAAATTCTTACAAAAATCCTGTAAATTTTTACAATTCGTATGAAATTGGATATATTTATGATATAATAAGTTCACAAATTAAAAGGCATATATGTCTGAAAAAGGAGGAAAAAATGTTAAAAAAAGCTTGAGAAGAATACTATCAACAGCCACGATTGTTTTTGTCATGGCAGGTACTATGGGGGTATCAGCATTTGCCGCAACGTATGAGTCGGGGAAGATTATAAAACAAGTGGATCATCTTGTATTGAGAGGACAAATGCATATGCATCTACAGAAATAGACGGCAACGACATCGGCGACATATTGATTTTTGCATGGGGTAATGTTAATGAAGAAAATTCGCTTGGCCATAATCATAGCTGCAGCACTTATTATATGTTTGTTTTTTTTAAGATATAATCAAAAAGATCTCGGTAACGAAAAAAGTTATAATAATGAGCAATATTTTTATGACAGTGTAGACCCACAGTGTAATTACTCTGAAAATACAGTTTTGTACTTTGATAATTTAAGAATATTACATCTTATTGATACTGATACTGGAAATGACATAGTTTATTGTGACAAACCCAATTGTACACATGAGCCATATTCAATTACTAATCCGAACCCAACATGTCCGGCGGTTTTCTGGGGAATGTCATCAGGAACAGTGATCTATAATGAACATTTGTATTCTATCGGAAACATGACGGAAGAGAATTTTGGAACTCAGTATCTTTATGAAATGGATTCAAATGGTGAGAATCGAAAAATAGTAGCTGAAATAGAAGGCGTTAATTATATCAGTTTCGTTTTATACAGGGATAATTATGTTATAGGAGCCTATCAAAATTCATCTGAAATGAAAGAGGATGGAACTGTAGTTGATGAGAGCAGTGTAGGTGTTTTTGTAATTGATCTTAAAGATTATAAGGTTTATAAGGCAGACAAGATATCCCAAAATTATCCGGGACTTTCATCGATGTGTTACGAAGATGGAAATGTTTATTATCTTATTACATGTTTTGAGGGTATCTCGGAGGAAAAGTATAACGAAGGCTTGTTTAATGGAACTGACCTGGAAGAATTCTTTTACGAGAATATGCAATACGCAATATACTGCTATGATATTTCAAAGGAAGAAGTTTCTCTTATAAAAAAGTTTGACCATGTAAATTACCTTGAAATGCTGGATGGAAATGCTTATTATTTGTCCAATGGAAGTTTTTTTGAATACGATAAAAAAACCGGAAAGACAAAAGAATTTGACACAGAAGGTGATATAGAAATAGAAATGTTTTTGGGCGGAGTGAAAAAGCATGGTGAGACTTTGTATTATGTGGTTGAAGACAGCAGTGATGAATACAAAATAGGATATTGCATAAAGGATGGTAAAAATAAGGAGTTATTCAGATTACCTTTGGAGGGGTCTCCTGCTCTACGTGTTATATGCGGCAATACTGTATATGTTGATTACATGGAGGAAGACGGAAGTTATTGTCTTGGAGTGATGAACCTGGATGAATTTGAGCAGGGTGAAATAAATATAAGAAGATTGAGAAATTATAATGAAGTGAATTAGTTTTCTGACATGAATTATATTACGAAATTATGAAGTTTTTAATAAAACAAATATTACAAATGTTTACTTCGAAAGGAGAAAAATATGAAAAAACATTTTTTGGCACTGACAACTGCTGCAATAATATCAATTGCTATGGTGACACCTGCATTTGCTGTATCCTCGGTATCGGGAGGAATAGATAGATATACTACAAAAGGTTCATCCCAAATATATAGTACATACGCAACTGCTTCTACAGCGTTTACATATAATGGTTCAGTTTCTGTATCTTCGTCTTACAGTTATATAAACACAAGTACTCTTGAGGTTACAACTGTTTCTAGCAGTAAAGGTGGAATGAGTAGCGTTAATATAGAGATTGCTGCACCAACAAGTTGTCGCAGCGTAAGGATAGATAGTAAACATAGTGTATCTGCACTTAATCAAAAATGGACGGCAACCACTTCGGCGGTATATTGATTACTATATAGGGGGTATAGATGAAGAAAACACGTTTGCTCGTAATCATAGTTGCGGCTTTGATTCTGTTATCTGTTATCGGGATTTTTTTATTCAGGCATTATAAAAATAATTCCGGTAGTGAACAGTATTTTTATGACAGTGTAGATCCACAGTGTAATTACTCTGAAAATACAGTTCTTTACTTTGATAATTCTGAGATACTGCATCTTATTGATACGGATACAGGAAAAGATATCGTGTATTGTGACAGACCTAACTGTACACATGAGCCTTATTCAAGTACTAATCCGAATCCGACATGTCCGGCGGCTTTTTGGGGAATGCCATCAGGAACAGTAATCTATAATGAACATTTATATTTCATCGGAAACATGACGGAAGATGATTTTGGAACACAGTATCTTTATGAAATGGATTCAAATGGAGAGAATCGAAAAATAGCAGCGGAAATAGAAGACGTTCAATTTATCAGATTTGTTTTATACAGAGACAATTACGTTATAGGAGCCTATCAAAACTCATCTGAAATAGATGAAGATGGAAATGCAGTTGATGAAACCAGTGTGGGTGTTTTTGTAATTGATCTTAATGATTATAAGGTTTATAAAGCGGATAAGATATCCAAAGATTATCCTGGACTTTCATCGATGTGTTATGAAGATGGAAATGTTTATTATCTTGTTACACGTTTTGAGGGAATTTCAGAAGAAAAGTATAACGAGGGATTGTTTAATGGGACTGATCTGGAAAAATTCTTATATGAAAATATGCAATATGAAATATATTGTTACGATATTTCAAAGAAAAAAAGTGCCCTTGTAAATAAATTTGACCATGTAAATTATCTTGAGATGCTGGACGGGAATGCCTATTACCTATCTGATGGAGATTTTTTTGAGTACGATAAAAAAACAGACAAGACTAAAGAACTTGAAACAGAAAGCGACATAGAGGTATTTCTGGGCGGAGTAAAAAAGCAAGGGGATTCTTTGTATTATGTGGTTAGTGACAGCAGTGGTAATGAAGAAATAGGCTATCGCATAAGAAATGGTAAAACTACAGAGCTGTTTAGAGTACCTTCGGGGGAGGCACCCGCCATACTTGCTATATGCGGCAATTCCGTATATGTAAATTATACGGCAGAAGACGGAAATCTATGTCTTGGAGTGCTGAAACTTGATGAATATGAACAGGGCAAAATAAATATAAGAAAGCTGAGGAACTATAATGAGTAAGAAAAAGAAATTTATAATTACGATTATATTACTGGTGATTGTTGCTATATCAATAGCTGTTGTTCTTATTGTAAAAAGGCAGAAAAAGGAACCGGAGTTTAATACAATTACATTTGCGGTACCCAATCTTTGCAGCATAGATAATAAAGCTTTAAAGCTTTTAAATGATGAACTTGTAAAAGATGGTTACAATTTTGAAATAGAAATAAAGTATCTTGATTTTCTCGAATATGATGAGTTGATTAAGAGTGAACTGAAAAACAATAATACTGATATTGCGTTTCTTGGATTTGGAAATTCGGATGGAAACAACATTTATTCCATTATTAATTCAGGTCTTGTTCTTGAACTTGATGAAATATTGACTCAGGAATCCGGAAAATTACTTTACAATGCTTTCCCGGAGAATCTTTGGGAAGCCGTTAAGTGCAACAAACATATTTATTCAATACCTTCAGCACTTGGCAGTGAAGAAAGCATATATGCTGTATTTAACAAAGATTATGTGTCGCAGGAAGATATATCAGCATGGGATGAAAGTATAGAGGGCATCTATGAAATTATTAAAAATACAGAGTGGAATGACAGTAAAAATCCACCATTTCAATATTTGTTAACTGGTTTTTCATTTGATGAAATGATTGGATGTGAAATAGTAAATGGTCTGCTTTTTGACTATGATACATTGACAGTTAATAATCCTTTGGAATCTGAAAAGGTTGTAAACTACCTTACTGTCCTTGAACAGATGAGGAATGAGGGCTATCTCAGCAGGTCAGTTTCATTTTATGGAAATGACGGATTAAATAATTCCTCAGTGTATAATAATGTAGAATCAGGAAACTTTGTGGCTGCATTGGGAAAAGGTTCGGTAGATGAAGTGTTTTATAAGAGTAATGTATCAGTTGTCAGGTTTACAGACAGTCTTAGATCAAGAGTAAATGCCTCCATAGCAGTTTCAAAAAATACTGAAAATTTGGATGATGTAATAACATTTTTGGGTCTTCTTTACAGTGACGGGAAGTATGGCAATATTCTTCTGTATGGTGAGGAAGGAACAGATTATAAGGTTGTAGATGGTGTGGCTTGCGATATTAATGGCAATGCACATGAGGATGAATACCTGACTAAGCTTTGTTTTAACCTGTTTATAAATGTGTATCCTGTTGAAGGAGAAAATTACATGAACAATCGCAGGGATGAGTTTTTCTCGTATTATGACAGTATTCAGTTGTCTCCATTTATAGGGTTTGAAGTTGATACATCTAAAATGAATAATGTAAAAACTGAAATTAATGATTTCTTGAACAGCTTATGTATAATGAATGAAGATGAGACTTTTATTACCGTTGAAGAAGCTGTTTTGAGTGCAAAGGATAAACTTGTGGCTGATGGCATTGAGGAATATATAAGCAGTGTTGAAACTCAGTGGGAGGAATACAGACAATGACACTTAGACTGGAGGGTCTCACGAAAAATTATAAGGAAAAGGTTGCATTAAATAATGTAACCTTTTCCTTCACTCCCGGAATATATGGCCTTTTGGGACCGAATGGTGCCGGTAAATCAACCATGATGAATTTAATTACTGACAATCTGACTCCTACCAGGGGATGTGTATTGTATGACGAAAAAAGTATATCTGAACTGGGGAAGGAGTATAGAAAACAGTTAGGGTATATGCCGCAGCAGCAGAATATATATCCGGATCTCACTCTCAGAAGATTCTTGTACTTTATGGCATCTCTTAAAGGGCTAGAAAAGGCTGAGGCTGAAAAAGACATAGAGCATTATGTAGGGATGGTAAGACTGGAAGATGTTCTTGAAAAAAAACTAGGGACATTTTCAGGAGGAATGAAGCAAAGAGCCCTTATAGCACAGGCCCTTATAGGCAATCCCGGAATATTAATTTTAGATGAGCCTACGGCAGGACTGGATCCTAAAGAAAGAATCAGAATCAGGAACCTGATATCAGAAGTTGCACGAGACAAAATTGTTATCATTGCAACACACGTTGTTACAGATGTTGAATTCATTGCTAAGGAAATAATCATGTTGAATGGAGGCAATATAATCAGGAGTGGTTCACCATCCGGACTGCTTGATGAATTGGAAGGAAAAGTATGGAATATTTACCTGCCTGATGAAGATATTGATGAAGTAAATGTTAAATACAAAGTGAGTAATATTTCGAGAGATTTTGACAGAGTTGTTGTAAGGATTGTTGATGATTCTTATGACGGAAGATGGAAAAAAGAGTCGGTAAGACCTAATCTTGAGGATTTATATTTATATCTTAATGGGGATTGAAATGGGTATACTGAAAAATGAAATTTGTAAATTGCTGACAAAAAGGACAGTACTGATTCTGTTGCTTTTGATTGTTATAAATCCACTGATTCAGCTTTATGTTATCAATACTCCGGGTGAGGAGGGGTACTCTCTTAAGGATTACAGCAATGTGTATTGTGAAATCAGTAGTTATAATCAGAATGAAATCATTACTGAAATTGAGAAAGAAGTAATAAATGCTGAAAATTTCACGGAAGAAAGTCTTTATTCAAGAATATACAATGAAGTTGAGGGTTGTCTGACATATGATGAATATCTGGAATCGATTGATAAAAAAGCGGCAGCGATTTCAATTATGAATATATATGCCGGTGATAACGGGTATGCAGTAAGAAATGCTGAAAAGACACGGGAGGTTTATCAGAAACTTAAGGGAACAGAACCTAAAGTGCAGGACCCAATGGGTGTACTTAATATTACTAACAGTGAGTTTACGGATTACATAGCAGTAATAATGATATTTACGGTTGCTCTTAATCTTGTTTTCTTTGAAAAAAACGGGGAACAGCTTAAGCTGTTAAGAACCACAGTAAACGGCAGAAGACGTCTGATGGAATCCAAAGTTGCTGCCATGGTTTTATCGGTTTTTTTTATAATAGTATCGTTGTATACAAGCAATGCGATAATAAGCAAATTTGTATATGGTTCCATAGATTTTCAAAGTTCGATTCAAAGTATATATTTATATCGAAACAGTTCATTTGGCATAAGTATAGGTGAATTTCTTGTCTTGTATTTTATTGTTAAATTCCTAAGCTGTGTTCTTCTTGGAATTGGCTTTATGCTGATATGTTCTGTTTTTCAACATATTGTTTTTGTTTTTGCTGTTGCAGCAGCAGCTGTAATTATTGAATCTCTTTTTTATATAAAAATATCAGGATTGCATTTTTTGGCGTTTTTGAAATATATAAATATAATGTATGGATTGAAAACCTCGGATATTTTTTCGGATTATGTAAATCTGAGTGTGTTTGACTATCCGTTTAATACTTTTGCAATGTATTTAGCAGTATGGTTGATTGCGATGGTTATTTTTACGGCAGGAGTTATAAATTACCTGGAAATATCGCATGAAAAGAACAGTCAGAAGTTTAAAATGCCTGATATTTTTAAGCGTTTTGAATGTCATACTTCTGTTTTTATGCATGAATTTCATAAGATGTTATTTCCGGGAAAGACACTTGGGGTTTTGGTAATTTCATGTTTATTTGTGATTTGGTGGAATCCGGAAGAGAGTATCCTGTTTGAGGATTATGATGAAGTTTATTATAAAGAGTATTCTGAAAAGTTTTATGGACCGTTGGATGCAGATAAGTATGAACTGATAGACGAAGAAGTAAAAAAATATGAGCTGATATCCGCCGAAATCATGAAGGAAGCAGAAAAAGGCAATGCATGGTATGTGACTGCTAAATATCAGAAAGAAATGGAAAGACAAGGCGGATTTGAAAAACTGTTGGAGCATGTTTCCTATCTTGAATCAGTTGAAGGCGGATGGGTGTTCTATGGTAAAGGATATGCGGTTCTTACAGATGGCAGTAATTACAGAAACAGAGATATATCCCAGGCGTTTGTGTATATTATAATTCTTGTAGCTATGGTAAGCGGTATTTATGGTCTTGATTACAGTAACTCGGAAATGAGGATTTTAAATACAACTTTTAACGGAAGAGGAAAACTAAGAAGAAAAAAGGGTATTTTAGGACTGTTATGTACTGTCATTACTTTTGCTATGGTATATGTTGTTCGTTTGGTAAATGTGCTTAATGTTTATGGAACAGATGGGATTAATGCACCGGCAGCAAGTATGGAGCATTTATCAAAAATTCCGATGAATATATCGGTTTTGCAGTATCTGTTGATTATAATGGCAATGAGATTTATTGGCGGGATAATTATAGTTTGGATTGTTTTTATGTTGTTTAAACATTTCCAAAACAGTATTCAAGTCATTCTTGTGTGTGTGCTGTTGTTTATATTGCCGCTTATTTTTGCAGCGATAGATATTCCGAATGCAGAGTATATACTGTTTAATCCGTTATTACTGGGCAATGTATTTTAATAAGATTATAAAAATCCCCTGTCTTGGTGCTGATTGCAGCAGGCAGGGGATTCGTTTGTATCAGTACAGTAGGTTTTTGTAAAACGTGAAGTGCCGGAGCGGATTAATTTTACTGCCGGAATTTTTCAGACATATATCATTACATTGACTCTGAATTCTTTATCGTCGTAATCAATTTTAACGGTTCCGTTACATTCTTCTGCCGCGCGTTTCACACTGTTTAATCCAATTCCGTGTAAAGACTTGTCTTCTTTACATGTTACTATCTCTCCTTTTTTTATTAGAATTCTTCCGTTATAGCTGTTCTTTATGTCTATAAACATTATACCTTTTTTGTACTTTAATTTCATGTCTATATAACGATTGTTATCTGTTTCTTTACATGCTTCAATTGCATTATCCAGCAGGTTTCCCATAATGGCAACAATATTCTCAATTTCATCAGATAATTGATTGGGCACGGATATATCCGTTGTTATCCTTACATCTGATTCTTCTGCATTAGTAAGTTTATAATTAATTAAGCTGTCTAAAACCAGATTTCCCGTGGTGCTGTATTCGCTGCTTATATCTATTTTTTTCATGATGTTTTCGATATAGATGTCTGCCTCTCTGTCATGTTCACCAATCAATGATTTAATTGCGTACAGATGATTTTTCATGTCATGCCTGAGGTTTCGGATTTCTCCGCTTGTCTGCTCAAGAATCTCTGCCTGCTTGAAATAGTAATTTTTTTCTTTTTCCATTATCTCGGCACGAATTTTTTGTGTATAGTATTTGGTTATTGTATCGTAAAGGTAAATAATCATGAACAATATTATAAGCAGGCATATTACAGAAACCATCTTTACGGTTTCAGATGCTTCCTTCTCCTTGAATATAATTGTAACCATTACATAAATAGATGCACTTACCATCACTATAATTAAATCGAATAGCACCGGCAGATTTTCTTTGTTTTTGGAAAAACCTAATTTATGCTTTATTATTATATATATAATCCAGATAATGATTGCAGTACACACATAGGAAAATGCTGTGTCGTTATGCTCATCAAAAAAAAGCTCACCTCCTGAAAGTACAATGGTCATTCCCATTATGACTTCCGAAGTCAGCAAAATTACATAGAGTATAATTGATGTAATAAGTTTTTTTACGATATTCCCGCCATAAAACAATGAAATAATAAATAGTGTGGACAAACTGGTAAGCATATTTATGACTACATGCGGATAATAAGCATACTGTATTGCACACAGGCTGCTCCTAAAGATAAAAGCTGCAGCTTTATGCCAGTTACTGCTTTTGCCTTTACCAAGAAAGAGTTCAAACAATTTCCAATTAATATAACAATCCAGAATATTTCCGAATATGTAAGCAGTGGCAAACAGATATTTCTCCATCAGCGTTCCTCCATTTCATTATACATATCACGAATCGCTCCCCTTCTGGACTGACTTATGGAAAGAATTTTGCCATCAACCATGATTACGGATTCGTATTTCATAACCTTAATATATTTTGTATTTACAATATATGACTTATGAATGAATAAAAACCCGTGTTTTTTAACTTTTTCATACACGGATTCCAGATTACCATAAAAGCAGTCTTCTCCTTGTGTCGTATATATTCTGACCTGTCTGCCATCCTTTAGGAAATACATTATATTAAAGAGCTTTTCTTTGAATTCTGCCTGACCTTTTTTATAGTAAAATATATCATTTGCACCGCCCTTTAATTTAATAAATACATCTATAATTTCATTTAATTTAGAGGTATTTATAGGTTTAATCAGAAAATTCATTGGTCTTATTTGGAAAAGTTCCATTGCATAATCTTTTTTTGAAGATATATATACAATTTGTGTCAGATTATCATTCAAATTTTCCCGAATATATTTGCCTATATCAACACCGTTCATTCCCGGAAGCTCTATATCCAAAAATACTATATCGTATTTAGTTCTATTCATTTCTGTGCATAAGGTTTCCCCTGAAAAAAAAACGTCAGTTTCAAATTCCAGATTTTTTTCTTTGAGAACCTTTGTGATTTCTTCCTCTATCAGAGAACAAAGCTTGATCTCATCATCACATACAGCTATCTTAACAAACATACTTTTGTTTATCCCCCAAAAAACAACTATGTGTCTATTCTACCATATAAAGGGAAAAAAACAACTCTATTATAATCTGTATATATATGGAAGTTTTTTGAAAAAATGGTGTGGCTTGTCAGCAGTTTAAATGGAAAAACTATCTGCACCTTTAAATTTTTACAAAAACTGCTTAGATTTTTACAATTGGCAAATAAAATAATGATTATATGATAGCATATTCTTGTCTGGGGGACGGAGGTGATAATCATGAAGAAAAAATCCTATAAACTGGAAAAGATTGTAGGTATGGCAGCTTATACTATGGCGAAAGCGAATATAAATTCTGCATGCAGCTGGATTTTTCATCAGCCTAAGATGCCGGAAGCGGTGAAACGATTGAGGAAATTCTGATGATTGAAAGAATTTCTGAAAAAATCACAGATAACATGATTGCGAAAAAACTGATTGCTCCGGAGGAAAAAGAAATCTATCTTTTCGGAATGAAACAGCTTATCACAAGCATTATAAATATCGTATCGCTGTTAACAATCGGTATTTTAATGAGAATGCCGGTTGAGGCTGTTGTTTTTGTATCAGGTTTTTCAATGATTAGAAAATATGCAGGAGGATTTCATATGGCTGCACCGATAACGTGTTATTTCACCACCTGTGCTGTCATGTTTGCGGTGTTATACATTCTGAGCTGTATAAATTTTCATTTAAGTCTTCTGTTATATGCGGTATCAAGTGTAATTGTGTTTATGCTTGCTCCCGTGGAATCTTTTAATAAGCCTCTTGATGAAATTGAAAAGCTTATATACAGAGAAAAGGCGGTTTATGTTTGGGCGGCAGAACTTGTTTTGGCACTTGTTTTGATTTTTCTGGGACAGCCAGACCTTGCCGAATGCATAATGATGTCAAGTACTGTAACTGCAATTTCTCTTTTGTTAGCCTGCCTCAAGACAGAATTGAGTTGAGAGTAAAGAAATCTGAAAAGTTATGGAAGAGAGTTAAAAAATCTTAAAGTTTTAATTTTATAATGTTTTGTATATGAATACAGTTTTTGATGATATTTTTTATGAATTTATATTATTTTGGTAAAACCTGCTGATTGATTGTTTGTATTGTTTTAAAAGAAAAAATATAAAAGACACCGCAGTCACCTGCAAATGAAAATATTATCCGGCGGTGTTGGTAAACTTGAATTAAAAATGGAGACTTGTTGAAATGTATCCGGAATTCGGAATACATATTTGTGAATCAGGCGTACAAATGGATGCTTCATTGTATTTTACAGGAGGCATCCATTTTATTTGCCTGAAATTATTTTTATCGCAGTTTTTTAAATATTATGCAGTTTATATAAAAAATTCATTAATTATCCGATAAGAAATCCGGATTTTTACTTATGTCATTTTTAAAAAAATTGATAAGAAAATCCCGGAAAGCAGCAAGTCCTTCAGAAATATAACCTTCCTTGATCCGGAGATTTATATATCTGTAACAGTCAGGATATTCAATAGGTATTAATTTTATATTCTCAGATCCGGCATCTATCCATGTAAGACTTGGTATAAAGCTTATTCCGTAGCCCATATTTATCAGTTTTCTGAGTGTTTCAGGGTTGTCAATTTCCAACGACATATCGGGAGTATAGTCTGCAAGTTTGAAGAATGGTTCCATTAGTTTCATAAGACTTCGTTCAGGATTAAGACCAATGATAGAGTAATTCTTTATATCCTGAAGCCGTATGGTTTTACACTCTGCAAGAGGATGTTCTTTTGGAACCGCCAGTGATATCTGCTCTTTAAGTATTGAGAAGCACCGATCTTCATTAATCATCGACAGTGACTGGAAAAGTTCTAAATCTACCGGAAGAAGATTGTTTTTTGTGCTGATTACGATTTGGTAGTCAGGATATAATTTTCTGAATCTGCCGAGTATCTGAGGAATCAGTGATGAACAAACGGAAACAGAGAAGAATATTTTTTCTGTATCAGAACTGCCAGGTTTGAGATTTTCATATATTCTGTCGACGTTGTTTAATATGTCATTAGTGTAATTCAGAAGAAGCTTCCCGCGTTGATTCAGCTTTATGTTTCTTCCGACCCTGTCGAAGAGAGGACCATTAAGTTCATCTTCAAGTTGACGGAGAGTTTTGCTGACTGCCGGTTGAGCTACTGAAAGGCTTTTGGCAGCTTTTGTAATGTTTTCATATTCTGCAATTCGTTTGAAATAGCGAAGCTGAAGTAAATCCATGGGGCCTCCATTCCGCAGATGTTTGTTGGGATATACTGAAATTGAAATGATAAATATCCTAAGGAATCTGTAAATTCCGCAATACAAATCTGCTTATGTTTTTTGTTTGGGGTATACCGGATTCTGATACCTATATAACCGTTTGATTATAATAAGAACAGAATATATAATTTATTGTATATCATGGAAAAATATATGACGCAAGAGGATATGGCTTATTTTGTTTACAAAAATGAATGGATTGAGTATTACGTTAAGGTGTCAGGCGACAGTTCTGCTGACTGCCTGAATATGTATATGTTAATGGTCTTGAAATTTTTTATGTGCCTTGATGCATAACCAAATGGTTATATATATATCATTATTTATGTATTTGTGAATATTGAACAGTGTTGATATAATCTAAAAAGAAAATTAAATAAAGGATGTGTAAACGATATGAAAACAAGAGTTGATTTTTCATCAGGAGGGGTTCAGAGCAATATAATCTCGATGGCTTTTCCGATGTTAATAGCGCAGTTGTTTAATGTACTTTACAGCATCGTAGACAGAATCTATCTTGGCAATATGCCGGATGCCGGAGAATCGGCTCTTGGAGGTATCGGAGTCTGTGTTCCGATAATCACAATTATAACAGGATTTTCTAATCTTTTTGGTCTTGGAGGAGCCCCCATTTACTCGATTGCCCGTGGGAGGGGAGATGATAAAGAGGCGGAAAAGGTGATGCATAATGCATTTATGATGTTGATTGTATCAGGAGTGATAATAGGGGTGTTGGGAGTGATTTTTATGAAACCTCTGCTGTATATGCTTGGGGCAACGGATGTCATATATCCGTATGCGGCTTCCTATCTTAGAATATATCTGTACGGCACTTGTTTTTCAATGATCTCCCTGGGAATGAATCCTTATATAAACAGTCAGGGATTTGCCGGAACAGGGATGGTAACGGTAGTATCCGGAGCATGTGTTAATTTTATCCTTGATCCGATTTTTATTTTTGTCTTTGATATGGGTATTAAGGGAGCGGCAATGGCAACCGTTATATCGCAAATTATTTCCGCAACATGGGTGCTTTCTTTCTTAGGGGGAAAGAAACCGGAACATAGACTTAAATTAAAAGGACTTAGTCCGGATTATGACTGTATTAAAAGAATCATGAAACTGGGGACAGCAAGTTTTGTAATGAGCTGTACTGATTCAATGACGCAGATTGTATGCAATAGAGTGCTTTTAATTTATGGAGGGGAAATATATATTGGGATTATGACTATATTGAACTCTGTAAGGCAGTTGGTTCTCACACCGGTTTCGGCAATAACAGACGGAGCTTCGTCAGTAATAAGTTATAATTACGGCGCAAGAAAAATATCAGAAGTAAGAAAAAGCATAAAATTTATGACGAAGCTGGCAGCGGTATATTCGGTTATACTTTGCGGATTTATTCTCCTTTTTCCAAAGATATTTATGTCGTTGTTTACCAATGATGCAGAAATGCTTGGCATAGGAAGTACGGCAATGAGAATTTATTTTTCCGTATTTTTCATGATGGCATTTCAATATTCCGGACAGTCTGTTTTTAAATCACTGAACAAGGCAGGACATGCAATATTCTTTTCATTGTTCAGAAAGGTAATTCTTGTTGTTCCGCTTACGCTGCTTCTGCCGGATTTTATAGGTGTAACGGGTGTTTTTTATGCGGAGACGGCATCAAATGTACTTGGAGGAGGAATATGTTATCTTACGATGCTGATTTTAGTGAATAAACTTGGAAAAAATTTTGGAAAAGAAAAAAATGTAGCGGTTTCAACATGAGAAGAGCCGCAATTAATAATGAGGAGGTCTTACAATGAAGAAGAAAATTAAAAAAGGCGTTTCGCTTTTTCTTGCAGCTGCGATGAGTATCGGGAATTTATATATGAGTCCGACAAATGTATTTGCAGCTGAAAAATATGAAGAAATTGCAGAATGGAAATTCGACGGAAACGACACTTATGGGGCTGATTGGTCTAAAGGCGGATATACCTCAGCAGGTGTGAGTGTAGGATTCGACAAATCAAACGGATATCTTAAGATGGATGAAGATTACACGGCGGCGACGAGTACAACTTATAACAGGGCAATGGCCATGTACAGTTTCGGAGCATCATCACAGGCTGATTTAAGTGATGCAGTGAAAGTCTCTTTTGACTATTATTGCACAGAGGGAAGTGAACCGTCACAATTTATTTTTGTTTTTACCGGAAAGATAGAGGGGGCTTCATCAAATACTACCGTATCTGAAAATGTGCAGTTTGGTAAAGCGGCTGATTTGCAGTCGGTTTCAGATATAGAAGGATATAATAAATATTCTGTCAGTTATGAGCTTAGTGCGGTAAATGCAGAACAGAGGGGATATATCACCAGAATGCAGATAGGTGAAATACGAACAAATAATACATTTAAGGGAACTGTGGGCTACGATAATATTGTTTTTTGGAAAGAAGCGGATAACAGGTCTAAAGCAGTGCTGGACTCATCAATTGCAGTTTATGATAAAAATATTAATGTTGAAGTGACTAATTTTACAGGTAATCTTACATATCAGTGGTATAAGTCATCGAAGGCAGACCTAAGCGATGCAGCTGTCATAAATGGAGCGAACTCGAAAAGCTTCAAACCAGAAATGAAATATATCGGAGGATATATTTATTGTGAAGCAAGTGACGGTACAAATACAATAAAAAGTAATGCTGTCAGAGTGGCTGCAGGAAAAGCTTATGTAAAAACTGAAATTCCGTTTACTACGACGGCAATTTCCGGAAATACATGGTTTATAAGCAATACAAAACTTTATTCTGGAAAATTCGATGCTTCAAAGATGTTGTCGGAAGGATATTTTCTTGTTGATTATGAAAGCGGAATAACAGGTATACCTGAATTTCAGTTTGCTACATGGAGTTCAACAACAGGAAAAACAACAAAACAGATAAAGGCTTCTGCAACAGGAAACAATGATGATGGAAGTAAATGGGCAAAATATACATATGAGGATTGTATAAAAGCATGGGGAGATGAAGATTTCTCGGAACTTAAGGCAGTAAGAGTTTATTATAATGGCACGGACAAAGAAAATCTCAAAGTTAAGAGTGTGTCATGGAACGGTTATCCGTTATCATATGGGGAACTCGGAGAATCCGTGGAACTTAAAGGTTCATATTCTTCACATCAGTACCTTTTTACGTGGCATGTGGGAGGTACGTTTGATGCAACCGGAATTAAGGAGGACTCTTTCTTTTATGTGGAATATAAGGGAGATGCAGATGCCGTAAGGCTTGTATGCCAGAGCCATTCAAATGAGGACTCAACTTATGTGACCATAGGTGCATCAGAAACAGGAGAAACAGGAACCGGATATTACTCCATTTTCACAGCAAAGAGTATAAAGGAAGCCTTTGGTGAAGACTTCAGATACATTGACGGAATGAGAATAATCAAGGCTGATAATAAAAATCTCAGTGAAAATGCTTCAATGTATTTTTTTAGGGGAAGCGGAGCTTTGGTCGATGACATATCAGAGGATGGATATGATGATGCCATTAAGGTACCTTGGACAAAGTATGACAATACAGATAAGACAGGAATTGCGGTAATCGGTGCAAGTATTTCACAGAATCCGCTGGTTACGGCATTATCTCTTTCAGGTGCTCCTTATTATGCACCAAATGGAGGATGGAATGCAATTCTTGACCGTACGGATGTGGTGACATATGGTATCGGAAGTCAGACAACCGTTAATATTGCTAACAGATTTGATGAAGTTTTAAAATATAACTATGATACAATAATTATTCAGTGCGGAAATAATGATCTTGGTATTTCAAGTGATGAAAGTGTTGTAATTGCTCAGGAAGTGAGTAGTTATACGACCATGTATGAAAAGGTAAAAACCAAAAATACTGAACGCGCAAAAGAAGGAAAGGATCCTATACAGGTATATGTAATTGCGATTAATCCTACAAATTCTGAGGGCTACGGAAATACAATGCAGACCAGAATTGAAAATGTGGTAAAGGCTCTTGATGAGTTGAGTGCAAAATATGATTTTGTTACATATATAGACGAAATACATGAAGAGTTTAAAAATAAGGATGAGAACGGAAATTATGTAAAAGGATCTCCGTCCAATCCGGATTGCGATGAAGTACATGTAAATCCAAATCTTGTTATGAGTGACGGTCTTCATCCTGTAGCAGAGGGGTATGCGATTTATGCAAAATATCTTATTCCGCTGCTTGCTTCCAAAGATGATTCAGATGCTTCACTTGTAAGCCTTTCTTACAGAACATCATCTGATGAAAAGAAAAATGCAGTGCCCGGATTTAACAGCGGAAAGCTGCAGGGAACGGAGGCTTTCGAAGTTCTTCTTCCGTTAGGAAGTGATGAAGATTCCAAAGTACAGATTTATATAAAGGCAGCAAATCTTTCATCATCAGTGAAGGTCAGTGGTTACGAAATTAAGACAGATGACTACGGAAATTCGTATATTGAGGCTAAATTGGTTGACGGAAAGGCATTGGTTACGGTAGAAGTTACAGCTCCTGATGGAAATAAGGCTGAATATAAAATTAATGCAGCCATAGACGACAATACTCTTATCTATGAAAGTAAGGGAGAAAAGATCATAAATGTAACTGATGGAAATGTGGATGGCTGGCCATATGTCAGCTTTGATGTAAATTACGGTGGAAAAATTTATACCGGAAGTGTATTGGAATTTGATGTTCAGATAGAGAATTATGATTTTGAAAAAATGTATCTTGAGGCTGATTTTGACTGGCTTTCAATTAAAAGTATGACACTTTCAGATACGGATTTTGACAATGGTACTTACCATGTAAAAGCAGCATATGCAGGTGCAGAGCTAAACGGTCTTTCGGCAATACAGATAAAAACCGGAGGTGTTGAGAACACGGATTACAGGGGAAGTGTTAAAATAAGTAATATCAAGCTGGATAACAAGTTTCCGGAGGCTGAACCGGATTATGATGATGAAAATCTTAAGGAAACATTGATTTACACGGGAAATGATTCCACGGATAAATCATATACGGTTATAAAATCAGTGATGATATCAAATATCGATTTTGACCCTGAAGCAATTACAAAAGGCGGATATTTTGCTGTTGAGTATACAGGAGAAGAGGGAGCGGTATATCTAGCCCTTTCCGAGTGGACTGATAATATCTGGGCATCAGTTTATCCTGTACGAACGGAAAAGACGGCAACCGGATACAAATCATTATTTCCATATGCAGCACTTGTTGCAGCATACGGTTCTGAGGATTTTTCGGGAGTGGATGCAATTTCTGCAGGCAGTGCAGCAACAACAGGAACAACGGTACTTACAAAGATAAGCTGGTTTGGTTATCCGGTAGAAGCAGAACTCGGAGAAACAGCGATGCTGTATAGGGGTTCGGCTGATGCTTCAAAGGCAAACTCATGTCTTACGTTTTTCTATACAAAGCATGTGGGAGGAGATTGGGATGCATCCGTTATCAACAAAGGAAGCTATTTCTATGTTGAATACACGGGAAAAGAAGATGGTATTTATATTGCACTTACAAGTGCATCGGGAGCAACTCAGTGGGTTGCAGTATATCCGGATGAAAACGGAGTAAATGAAGGCGGAAGAAATTATGCGATATTTAAGTATGATAATTTCTCAAAGGTATTCGGAACAAATTTTGCAAGACTTGATCAGATTCAGGTATATAGTAAGAGTGATGATAAAGTTGTACTCAAGAGAGTTGCCTATTTTACGGGAAATGGCGCGGCTGTGGATGGTACGGACGGAACATGGGACAGACCTGACAGCGGAATTGCATTTATCGGAGACAGTATTGTGCAGAATCCGTTAGTGGACTCAGTTCACCTTAACAACATTGATTGGAACGGAATACTTGATAGAAGCGATTGTGTAAATTACGGAATCGGTGGTCAGACAACAAAGGAACTTACAGCCAGAATTGATGAAGTTGCAAAGAAAAAATATGATAAGGTTGTATTCCTTTGCGGAATCAATGATATCGGAAGAGGTTATACAAATGAGCAGATAGCATCAAATTATAAAAAGATGTTTGAGGTACTCCGCGATAAGAATCCGGATGTTGAGCTTATTGTAATAAGTGTTCTTCCGACAACAACTGCATATTATGCAGGAGCACAGGACAGAATAGTAAGCCTTAATGATACACTTAAGACCTTGGTTGCAGAATATGAAAATGCGAAATTTGTCGATTGTTATTCTTCCTTCAAGGGTGAGGACGGATATTGTAAAGAACAGTATGTTTTTGATGGACTCCATCCTAATCTTACGGGATATTCAGTAATCGCTGAGATACTTAATCCGTATCTGGGAGAAGAAATATCATCAGGAGATGACAGTGGTAACCAGTCTGCACCTGACAATGGCAATGATAGTGATAAACCGTTGGAAGATAAAAAGCCTAATGGAGATAATTCCGGCAGTGATGGCTTGGATTCTATAAACGGAACGGTAAACGAGGGTTCCGGAAGCGTAACGGATGACGGGAAAACACCGGAAACCGGAGACAGAGGTGTTGCAGTATTGGTTCTTGCAGCTGTATTCTCATTGTCTGCAATGGTTTTACTGATTGCAGGCAAGAGAAACAAACGTCATTGATTCAGAAGGCGTGTGTGAAAGATACGGAAAACGAATAATAATACTTGACAATAAGCATAATTAATCGGATATTAGAAGCAGCAGGTGGTGGCATACCATCTGCTGCTTTTAGTCGATTTAACGGAATGCAGATTATATAAATTGCATTGATTAATAGAATTATAAGTGAAAATATATCACTAAAGTTTCTTTTAAAAACAGGAACCGATAAATCAGGAAAGGAAAAATGTGCCGTATTACGGTATTAAACCAAGATTATGTCAGAAGAGAAAAAGATAAAAAATGATAAAGAAATAAAGGCTGAGAGGTTTAGTGAACTTAATAAAACAGCATTAAAAGGTAAAATTGTATGTGCTGGATCATCATTGATGGAAATGTTTCCTATTGAAAAATTTTTAAAGGAATCGGGAAGTGAAACAGTAATATACAACAGAGGAATCGGAGGATATATGATTCATGAACTTCGGGAAAATCTGGATACCTGTGTTCTCGAGCTGAAACCGTCAAGGCTTTTTATAAACATTGGTACGAATGATCTGAGCTGGTCGTCCATATCGGCAGCACAAGTTGTTGAATCATATGAGGAAGTGTTAGGAGAAATATATAAGGTCCTTCCGGAAACAGAGATATATGTAATGGCATATTTTCCAATCAATTATGAAGCGGCTTCAGATGAAATGAAACCATGTCTTCTCATAAGAACAAATGATAAAATAAACGAGGCAAATGCAGGATTAAAGAAAATGTCGGAAAGACTTGGTGCAAAATACATTGACATCAATGACAGCTTAAAGGACGAAACCAGCAATTTGAAGGCAGAATATACGATTGAGGGTATGCACATAAAAGAGTGCGGATATCGTGCAATTTATGATGAATTTATGAAATATGCAACCGAACCGGCATGGAAATCGGGTTTAGGCAGAACAGAAAATTGAATGGAGAAATAAAAAATGAGGAATATAAAATTGCTGCTGCAGTATGACGGCAGCAGGTACAAGGGATGGCAGAAACAGGGGAATACATCTGATACAATACAGGGAAAACTGGAAATGTTTATCAGTCAGATAACCGAAGAAAAAGTGGAAGTAAACGGCTCCGGAAGAACTGATGCCGGAGTTCATGCACTGGGACAGGTTGCAAATTTTAAAACGAACTCTGAAATTTCATGTGAAGAGCTGTTGATAGAGTTGAACATTCTGCTGCCAAGAGATATAAAAATACTTGAAGCTTCGGAAGTAAATGATGATTTTCATGCAAGACTTTCAGCTAAGGGTAAACATTATAGTTACAGAGTCTGCGATTCATTAAAACCGGATGTGTTTATACGCAGGTATGTTTCGGAATCAATGGAGCCTTTGAATGTCGAAAGAATGAGGGAAGCTGCGGCCTTTATGGAAGGAACAAGGGACTTTAGGAGTTTTTGCGGAAACAGGCGTACAAAGAAATCCACAATAAGAACAGTCAGAAAAATAGAAATTGAAAGAGATACACAAACCGGTATAGTTAAAATGGATTTTTACGGAGATGGGTTTTTGTACAATATGGTTCGTATAATGTCCGGAACACTGATGATGGTGGGACAGGGGCAGCTTTCGCCGGAAGATATTCCGGCAATTGTTGACAGGCAGGACAGGGATGCCGCCGGCTTTACGGCAGCTCCGCAGGGGTTGTTCTTGGAAGAAGTCTTTTACGGAGATGATGAAACTTAAAAAGCAGACGAAAAGGGTATAGTTACGGACGGTAATACTCCTTGCATTTATGTATAATTGGTGTTATAATCGACTTTGTGTTGGTAATTCGGACTTGAAAATACTTGAATTGGGGCTTGTATTATTTGAGAAGTGATAGAATTATTTTATTACGGCATTGTAATCGTGGGTTTGGGGCCCGGGGTTCTTTTGCAGTATAAGTGTAACGCCTTACATCGGATGAAATTCCGATTGATTATCAAGAAATGTATAACTGAGGTTATAGAAAAACGAGGTGCCTATGTACACAAAAGAGGTTGTTGTCGGTAATATTTTTGAAAAGTATGATAATCCTATTGCTGAGGTAGTTCAGAAGGCATGCGGACATGAATCTGTAATTCATGTTCAGAGCGGAAGCAGAAGGGTTAACATGAAAAGCATAATGGGTATTATGGCTGTAAAATGGAACGAGGGAGCAATGGTTGAAATTTCAGCAGAAGGTGCGGATGCAGAAGCTGCTGTAGAGGAAATCTGCGGATATCTTTCCTGTAAGTAGAATTTAAAAGGGTTATATAATGTAAAAGGGAATAATTGATTGTTTCTATTAAAACTGCAAAGAAATTTGCAGTTTTTTTATGTTCAGGACGTTTTTTATTTCGTTCAGGACGTTTTGCTCTCGGCCCGTTTAATTTGGGATTTGAATATGCTAATATGATTACAGCCGGTACGGCGGTAGTGATTATGCGAGAGAGAATATGTGATTCGGTATTGATAGGTGATCCGTTTCATATTTAACAGGCTGAGAGGATAAGACCTGTAACCGTTTGCTGCCGGCAAAAACCTTTACCTGCATAAGCAGAGAAATGGAGATGCCAATGTGTAAATGTATTTTGACAAATTATTACAGACTTGATAATCAGATATTGTATACGGTTTTTTATGACAAGGTGGGATATAAAATGCATTGTTATGATATGATTACAAAAAGGGATCGGATATTACATGAATCAGCAAATGATAACAGATACTATGCAGTTATGTCAACATATGATGATTTAATAAGTATGTCAGTTTATGAACGTGATGAACCTAATGATGCAAGATATACATACTCGATAAGAGGTGTCGGGGTAATAAGTAAAGAGGATTTGCTAGACTGCAGATTGGAAAATATGTGTCTGAATAAATGGAAATGACTTGAATAGTCAGACAATTAGAGAAAGTATAAATGAAATAGAAAATAAATCAAAAAAAGAAAAAATAATAGTTGACAAATAAAAGAAAAGATGATATATTTTAGACAACAAAACAAAAGAGAAAACTAAAGTACCTACAATAAATACTTGAGTAAGAAGAAAGGTACAAAATAAAGTCGGTAAGTCAGTTGCCGGGAAAGGAAAGGTACAGTCCGATGGGCCGTTAATAAACTACTAAAAAACAATTTATGAAAGCGGGTAAAGTCCAATGAAAATTTGAACCTGATTTTAACTTTTATTTTATGAAAGCGGGTAAGGTCCAATGAAAATATAGGTCTTAACTTAAAAAATGGATTTTAAGAAGGCAGGTACAGTCCAATGGGACGATGATATAAATAAAGACAAATTACATCTCACTATATTCGGTTGATGGTTCGGAGTTTCAAATGCATATTTAAGGTTTTTGAAAAACCATTGTACGGGATACTGATTTTAAAGCATTATGTTGTTACGATGATTATCTCAACCGATAAAATAATTGAGGCGGTAAGGTCCGATGGTAATATAATTAATAACTTTTAGGTTTTTACATAGATAAGCTTATGAAGGGAAGGTACAGTCCGGCAATTACTTAAATTTTAAGCTGAAACCGATATTATGAAAGGAAGGTACAGACCAAAGTTTAACTAAGCTTTTTCTTGGAAACTTTTTACAGAGTCCGATATAATTTGAATATCGGCGGTGAAATATAAAAACAGACTATGAAACGGAGGTACGGTCCAAAGTACACTTTAGTTTAGCATTTTAAAACGATATTATGAAAGGAAGGTACGGTCCAAAGTACACTTTAGTTTAAATTTCAAAACGATATTATGAAAGGAAGGTACAGACCAACATTTACATAAGAGACGAAATCGAAAAAGAAAATTAACGGCTGGGAGCTGTCGGAGATGGCTTTCAGCCGTGTTTTTTGTTTTGCCGGAAAGTCGAGCTTTGAAAGAACAGGAACAGCTGGTCGATTTGGACAAAAAAACATTGTTATATCATGTAAAAAAGATATAATGTTATCGATATATATTTACGGGAAGGGAGAATCCTGAACGCAGGCAAAAGAAAAGGAGTATGGATAACTACTATACCGGTATTATAATAATTACAGTTATATTTATGCTTATAATGCTGATTAAGACCATGATATCCGAGATGTTTGACAGAAAATGCAAATACAGATTTTTTGTGGTTTTCATGCTTATAAGTTTTCTGGCTGTTTTGGAATGGACGGGAAACCATCTGGAGGGAACTGACTATAGAAAACTTTATCTGGGCTTAAAGGCATGTGAATTTACGGCAGCACCAATAGTGCCGGTTATATGTGTTGATATTATAAATTCGAAGCACAGTGTGAGAAAACTTTTATATGCAGTACAGGGTTTAAATGCAATTCTTGAAATTTTTTCCTGTTTTTATGGATTTATATTTTATATTGATGATAAGAGTCATTATAGTCCCGGAGATTTTTTCTTTGTATATATTTTGATACATGCAATCGGATGTATGGTACTGTTTGTTGAATGTTATCGTGTCTTTGCACATAATCAGCGGAATCAGGCGATTATTATGATATTTGCACTTGCACTTTCGCTGGTAGGTATAGTATTGCAGGCAGTAAATAATGACATCAAAACTGCTTATATTTCCATTGCATTGGCAGCCAGCCTGTTTTATATTATTTACTCAGATGTTGTTCTCAGAACCGATGCATTGACCGGGATACTGAACAGAAGAAGTTTTGACAGTAAACTTTCAGCCATTCAGGAAAAAGCATTTTTTTTAAATTTTGATGTTGATGGTTTAAAGGAGATTAATGATACAAAAGGTCATTTGTATGGAGATGTGAGTCTTAAAACAATTGCCGAACTAATATTTCAGATTTTTGGAAAATACGGTTATTGTTATAGAATAGACGGCGATGAGTTTGCAGCAATACTTTATAGAAATTTTAATGAAATTGAAGAAATGATTGCAAAATTTCATATGTCACTTGAAGTGAGAAGAAAATTTGATACGAGTCTTCCGACGGTTTCAACAGGTTATTCTTTGTATGAACCGGAGAAAATCAGCAGCCGAGAATCATTTGAGGAAGCACGTAAGATGGTTAAGAAATTCAAAAAAATCAGAAAGGAAAGTAGGTCATAGGCCTACAGAAAAAGAAATGGTAATACAAAACCCGATTTTAAGAGGATTTTATCCTGATCCAAGTGTATGCAGCGCTAACGGAAAATATTATATGGTATGCAGTTCATTTCAGTTTTTTCCGGGTGTACCGCTGTTTGAAAGTGACGACCTTTTAAATTGGCATCAGATAGGACATTGTCTCACAAGAAGCAGTCAGATAGATTTGGAAAAGGTAGGAAGTTCAGGAGGAGTTTTTGCTCCTACAATAAGATACAATGACGGTGTGTTTTATATGGTTACGACTAATGACACCTATCATAAAAACTTTTATGTAACAACAACTGATATTTATGGTGAATGGTCAGAACCTGTGTTTGTTGATCAGGGCGGAATTGATCCTTCACTCTATTTTGAAGACGGAAAAACATATTTTATGAGTAACGGAAGTGATGAGGACGGTAACGGGTGTATTTTCCAGTGTGAGATAAATCCGGTTACGGGAGAAAAGCTTACTGAGAGTGTTCCTTTGTGGAAAGGCAGCGGGGGAAGATATCTGGAGTCACCTCATCTTTATAAAGTCGGTGACTGGTATTACATTATGGCGGCAGAAGGCGGAACGGAATACGGTCACATGATTACATATGCGAGAGGACGCAGTGTTTATGGTCCTTTTGAAAACTATGAGAAAAATCCGGTTTTGACAAACAGAAATCTTGGAGGACATCAGTCGGTTATTCAGGGAATAGGACACGGTGATTTGATTCAGGATAAAGATGGAAATACTTTTATATTCTGTTTGGGATTCAGACAGCAGGATATGTGGATGCCGTTTCATCATCTGGGACGTGAAGTGTTTATGGTTCCCGTACAATGGGACGAGGATGGATGGTTCACGGCAGGAAAGAACGGAATTGTCTGTTCCGAAATGGAAATCGCCGATATAGGTGAACAGAAAGCGGTAGATTATTCCGTCAGCTTTGATACATTAAGGACAAATCCGGAAAGATTTATTTCGTTAAGAAAGCCTGATGCATCAAATTATGAATTTGACGGTTTGGTTCTAAGACTAAAGGGAACAGATACTTCAATAATGGAACCTTTATCACCTACATTTCTCGGAGTACGCCAGTCAGAATTTTTTACGGAACTTAAGGTAAAGACGGATTGTAGGAACGGAGAAGCCGGAATATGTTTTTATATGGATCAGATGAACCACTATGACTTTGCGGTTGTTTCTGATGACAACGAAAAAAAGGCGATTCTTAGAATAAGCCAGGGAGATCTGAGTTGTGTTGTCAGGGAAATTCCTTTGAGAAAGGATGAGAAAGGCCGATTTAGAGTCGAAACCGATAACTACTTCTATAAATTTATACTTGAAACCGATGAAGGGGATGTTTTCATGGGACAGGCACAGGATAAATATCTCTCATCAGAAGTGTGCAGCGGATTTACCGGGGTGGTAATGGGATTTTATGCACAAAACAACGGAATTGGTGAGTTTACTGATTTTTATTGGAAACAGTGAGAGACAGTTATGTAATAAAGGTGAGTTATCTGATTTAATGATAGGAACACTGAAACCAAAGAGTTTTTTGTCGAAAAAATGGTCATATGCTTTACAAATCGTGTGGAAATAGTATATTATAAATTTATGTTAAAGACATGCCACAAGATGTACAGATGATTTTGTTTCGGGAAATTGTCAGTTTGAGGAGGCGTGTAAAAATACATTCCGATAAGAAAGGATAGCTATGGAGAAGAAAATTAAAGCTTTTTTGGAAGAGTTTAAGAACTTTGCTCTTAAGGGAAATGTTGTAAGTATGGCAGTAGGTATTATTATTGGTGCTGCATTTACAAATATTATTACAGCATTTACAAATGATTTTATTAATCCAATCATTAATGCAATTTGCGGTGGTGGTATTGATGCACAGTGGGCCGGTAAAATTCCATTATGGGATTCAGGTGAGTATATCGCTTATGGTGATTTTATTACGGCCGTTCTGAATTTCCTTATTCAGGCGTTCATTCTTTTTGTAATTATTAAGGCTGTTAATGGAATTATGACAGTCGGAAAGAAACCGGAAACACCGGCAGAACCTACTACAAAGAAGTGTCCGTATTGTCAGAGTGAAATCAGTATCAAGGCTACAAAATGTGCATTCTGTACTTCAATCGTTTCAGTGGATGATATGGAGTAGGATACCGGAAAAATGGGATTTTTGAACGCAGCAGTTACATGTGACTGCTGCGTTTTTTTGCAGGTATATTTATCAGAAGCTGAACTAAAGGATTAATTTAAGCATGTTTGGTTTATGTCAGCGAAGTAATAAAAAAGACTGTTACAGAGGTTAAAAATATGTGTATGGGATAAGTCATATTGAGTGTAATACTTGAATAAAAATGATGCATGAAATATAATGGAAAACAGAAAAAACCAGTGGAAAAACAGTTGATAAAAATCCTGTTTCATCCGGGAAAGCGGTAAAAATAATCAGAATTGGAGATGGGTATGTCAAAAAAATATATTGTCAGATGTAAATCCGTAAATCATAATATGAATGGAGAATTCGTATTTAATAATTCAAATTTTGAGGCTCCTAATCTTCTGCCCGGGGAAAAAGCTTCAGTAGAAATATTGTACGGCAAGGATAAGGGAAAGGCAGTAGTACATGAGATAATTGAGCCATCAGCAGAAAGGGTAAATCCGGAGTGCCCGGTATATGGAAGCTGTGGCGGCTGCTGTATTTTACATACAAATTATTGCAACCAGTTAAAGATTAAAACTGATACAGCAAAAAAATATTTGGAGAGATACGGATATGTAAGGGATTGTATAGGTCTGGAAGAAAGACGTTTTAATTACAGAAATAAAATTATTGCAACTTTGTCACTTGATAAAAAGGGAAGAGTAGTATCCGGACTTTACGAGGAAACCACACACAGGGTTGTTCCGATAACAAAATGCCGCCTTGAAAATGAACATGCTTCAGAGGTTATGGCAACAATTCGTGAATTTATGGATAAGGGACATATAAAGCCTTATAATGAGGATAACAGAAAGGGTACGCTTAGACATGTTCTTTTCAGGGTTTCTGCCGAGGGAGAAACCCTGGTTGTACTTGTATCCGGAAACAAAATATTTCCGGAGAAAAACAAATTGGCAAAGGTTATTGCAGAAAAACATGAATTTGTTGCCGGTGTAGTTTTGAATTATAACACGAAAAAGACTTCTTTTGTTCTTGGAGACAATGAGGAGGTTTTATATGGCAACGGATATATTACTGATAAGATGTGCGGTATGGAATTCAGAATTTCGTCACGTTCGTTTTATCAGGTCAATACACCTGTGGCAGAAAAAATATATACGGATGCAATTACAAGAGCGGAGATAAAGCCCACGGATACTGTTCTTGATGCATATTGCGGAATCGGAACGATAGCACTTACGGCGGCAAAACTGACAAATGCGAAGGAAATATTAGGAGTGGAGCTTAATCAGGCAGCAGTCCGTGATGCAAAAGAAAATGTAAAGCGGTTTGGCATGAAAAATATAAGTTTTATCTGCGATGATGCCGGAGATTATCTTAACGCAGCGATTGGAGCAGACATTCATTACAATTGTATAATTATGGACCCTCCGAGACGCGGAGCCTCAGAGAGGTTCATTAAGGCACTTTTGCGTATGAATCCGGAGAAGATTATATACATATCCTGTAATCCGGAATCACTTGCCAGAGATTTGAGGGCACTTACAATTAAGAAATATAAAGTTGATTATATTCAGCCGTATGATATGTTCTCGGGTACTTCGCACGTTGAAACGGTATGCTTATTGTCCAAACTTCAAAATCGGCAGCATATTGAGATTGAAC
>CAZNGY010000022.1:0-29944 GCA_964572955.1 uncultured Lachnoclostridium sp. | reverse complement strand
GCAGGTAATAATGAGAAGTGTTTTGGATGAGGTGCTTTTCATAAGCCGAAAGGATGTTCAGTTATTAAAGGAACAAGAATATGGATTGTTGTTCCTTGTTTTAAAATTAAATATGCCGGCGTGGCGGAATAGGCAGACGCACAGGACTTAAAATCCTGCGAGGCTAACCCCTCGTACCGGTTCGACCCCGGTCGCCGGCAGTACTTAGTAACAGTCTTAGGACTGTTATTTTTTTGTCTTACAGGAAAACCTGGTTTTATGGAATGGTGTGTTTCTAAACTGTTGATTTTTTGCCTTCAGATTTGTCATGACAGCTGAAGTAGAAGTATATTCCTTTATTGAGGGGGAATCTATGATTGAAACACCTGTAAATTCAGTGTTGAAACAAGTTATCATCGTTAATGAAAATCAGTCGTTATTTAAAAATGGGGTTCAGACATATGAGGTTAATTTAACAAGTGGGATTATATTCGTAATGGAAGACGGATTGCAAATCTCGTATGAGAAGAATATCTTTATAAAAAAAGAAAATCGGTTTATAATGAAAGAAATAAGAATGAAGAATTGTGTCATACAGAAATGTATGATTTTCTATATAGCAAAGAAAGGAATGCTAACCCCAATGATAATGTAAAGAAATAATTGGATTAGCGGTTGGATATATGATTATTTCTAAATCAGAAATTGAAAAGATTGCAGATTTGTCAAAATTAAGTTACTCGGATGATGAAATTGAGCTTCTGATTCCTGAACTTGATAAGATAATCTGTTTTGCATCAGAAATTAATAATTCTGTTTCGGAATCAAACGTGAATGATGACATTGAAAGAAAATGCTGGAACGAGTTGAGGGAAGATGTTGCAAGAGAATCGTTTATAAATGAAAAGATTTTTCAAAAAAACTGCGGAGAAAACGGATATTTTGTTGTACACAAGGTTGTGTGACTGTAGGTTATCGGAGGTATAAGTGAAAAATACAATTGATAATATTTCTAAACTTCTTATGGCAAAGGAAATCAAGTCGCAGGAGTTAACGGAAGAATATATAAAGAAGATAGAGAAACTTAATCCTTTGTTAAATGCTTATGTATGCAAATCGTTTGAAAAAGCCAGGGAGTATGCTTTAAATGCAGATGATATGATACAAAGCGGCAAAGGCAGTTTACTTACGGGAATACCGATGGCCTTAAAGGCAAATATTTGTACAGACGGTATTCAAACTGATTGTTGTTCAAAGATGCTGAAGGGATACATTCCTAATTATGATGCGACGGCGTGGAAAAAATTATCGGAGAACGGTGCAATCATTCTGGGAAAGACAAACATGGATGAGTTTGCAATGGGTTCAACATCAGAGACAAGTTGTTATGGTGCTCCTAAAAATCCGTTAAACACGAGCTATGTGACAGGTGGTTCTTCAGGAGGCTCGGCTGCTGTGGTTGCTGCCGATATGGCCGTATATGCCCTTGGCTCAGACACGGGAGGCTCTGTTCGTCAGCCGGCATCATATTGCGGAGTGGTGGGATTTAAGCCATCATATGGTATGGTTTCACGAAATGGACTGATTGCATACGCTTCGTCCTTTGATCAAATAGGAATAATTTCCAAAACAGTACAGGATGCAGCATATATTTTTGATGTAATAAAAGGCAATGATGTTTATGATCAGACGTGTGATGTTGGAAATATAGAAAAATCAGCTCATCAATTGTCAGAAGATATCAGGGGTACACGTATCGGTCTTATCAGGGAACTTTTTGAGGTGGCAGAAGAAGAAGTGAAAAAAGTGATTGCAAATGCAGCAGATACTTATTCTGAAATGGGAGCGATTGTAGAAGAAATATCTATACCGGAAATAAAGGATTGCCTTTCGGCTTATTATATTATTGCATGTGCAGAGGCATCCAGTAATTTAGGACGCTATGATGGTATAAGGTTCGGACATAAAGCAGAAAACTATAAGAACACGGAAGATATGATGATAAAATCCCGAAGTGAAGGATTTGGTGCAGAAGTAAAAAAACGTATAATGCTCGGGACCTATGTTTTATCAGAAGGATTTTATGATGCATATTATAAGAAAGCGTGTCTGGTAAGGGAGAGAATCAAGACAGCTTTTTCAGAGGTGTTTTGCAGGTATGACATTTTATTGGCACCGACAACACCGACTACGGCACCAAAAGCAGGAAGTTCATTAGAAGATGAAATAAGTATGTATCGCTCAGATTTAACTACGGTTCCTGCTAATGTGGCAGGTCTTCCTGCTATAAGTGTTAATTGTGGATTTGATGGAAAAAAACTTCCGATTGGCATGCAGCTGATTGGAAAAAGATACGATGATGCGTTTGTTCTTAAGGCAGCATATGCTTTTGAAAGAACATACTGAACAGTTAGAGGTCTATAATGGAATAATTCAGGAGAATGCAAATGAAATATGAAATGGTATGTGGAATTGAAACTCATATAGAACTTGCTACGGATACAAAAATATTTTGTGGGTGTACTACGAAATTCGGTGGTTCACCGAATACACATTGTTGTCCGATATGTACCGGGCAGCCGGGAGCACTCCCGGTTTTAAATAAGAAGGTTATAGAACTGGCAGTTAAGGCAGGACTCGCACTTAACTGCAGAATAAATAACCGGTCACATATGGATAGAAAAAACTATTTTTATCCGGATTTACCTAAAGCCTACCAGATTTCACAATTTGATGAACCATTATGTGAGAATGGATTTATTATGCTTGACAGTGGAAAAAAAATTGGAATTACAAGAATACATATAGAGGAGGATGCGGGTAAACTTGTACATGAATATGGCAATACATATATAGATTATAATAGAGGAGGAGTTCCTCTTATAGAAGTTGTGTCCGAGCCGGATATAAGAACTCCAGAGGAGGCGAAGGAGTATGCCGAAAAACTTCAGATTATAATGCGTTATGCAGGAATTTCAGATTGTAAAATGCAGGAAGGCTCCATGAGATGTGATGTTAATGTTTCTATTCATATGCCCGACACGGAATATGGAAATCGTACGGAAATAAAGAATATTAATTCTCTGAGCAATATTGTAAAAGCTATCAATGCTGAAACAGAAAGGCAAAGGAAAGTTATCGAAGAGGGAGGCATGGTGCAGCAGGCAACTTTCAGATATGATGCAGACAAAGATATTGTGTCAGTAATGAGAATTAAGGAAAATTCGGGAGAATATAGATTTTTTAGAGAACCGGATATTCCGGCGTTTTATATACCTGAAGAGGAAATTGAGAGAATTGCAGGAGAACTACCAGAACTCCCTGATAAAAAAAGGAGAAGGTATGTAGAAGAATATGGGATTTCAATGGAAAATGCGAATCAGATTTATAAGTATATAAGGGTAGCGGAATTCTTCGAGAAGGTCGTTGCACTTGGTGGAAGTGCTAAACATACGTCAAATCTAATAATAAGAGGAATATATTCCAGTATAAAAAATGAGAATGAAAAAGATTCATTCGAGATACTTCTTCTGCCTGAAGAAATGGCAAAAATCGTAAAACTTGTTGACAATAAGAAGCTGAATTTTAACAATGCGGCGAATATAACCGCAGAGATGGTAATAAAGGGTGGAAGGATGGAAGATTACGTAAATGCGGAAGATATTGCGGAGATTTCACCGGAAAAACTGATGGAAGTATGTCGTGAAGCAGTTGAAGCCAATCCTAAGGCTGTGTCTGATATAATGAAAGGCAAAGATAAGGCAATTAATGTGATTTTTGGATTTGTTATGAGGGCTACAAAAGGAAAGGCAGATGTAAGTAATGCTGAGAAAATGATACTGCAAATAATAGAAAATGAAATTTGATACACATATAAATACTTTCAAAATTCAATAAAATACGTCAAAAAGTTCTTGTTTCAAAGAAAAAAATAAAATACTGATTTTGCTAAATTTGACTTGCAAAAATGTTTGTTTGATAGTTTAATATAAATACGGAAGGGGATTGTATCCGTAGTGGGAAATGGAGAAACGTATAAGGATTAATAAAGGGGAATACGTGGAATGAAGGAACTTTATAATCAGACACAGAAAATTTATGTAAGAGTCCTGTGGGTTCTTGTAATAATGACTTTTATTATAGAACTTTCATTTGGGCTCTATTTCCATATTAACGGAAAACTGGTAGGAGAGGAGTTTGAAAATTATTTTAAGTATTCGTGTTTTATTCCGTCATTGTTTGCAGCGGGAGTGACGTTTGCAGCATATCTGACTTTAGAATCACCTAATATTTCGGGTGAAATAAAGAAATATGCAATGGTTTTTACTCTTGAACTTGTTTATGCTTCCGTGATTCTTACGCATCCTACCTATACAGTCCTTTGGGGAATGTACACACTGCCGATTATCCTGTCGGCGATAATGGGAGATAAGAAGTTTATTCGTCTGGCGAGTGAATTAAGTTACCTCTTACTTTGTTTTTCCATAGGATTGCAATGGAATGAAATTGGAGAAGTTACGGCAGGAATGGTTATTGATTCGACAGTAGCAATGTGTTTTATGGCACTTTCCATACCTTTAAGTCATATAATTCTTAAATTTGTCGTATCAAACAGGGTTCTAATTGAAAAACAAATCGAAAACCAGATATCGTTGGGCAGGAAAATAAATGTTGATGCAATGACGGGGCTTTTGAACCATACGACATTCTATGATGAACTTGACAGACAGATTAAGGAAACGGACAGAAGCGGCGAATCTTTGTGTATAGCAATTGTTGATATAGACGATTTTAAAAGCGTTAATGATACATACGGACACTCAAGAGGAGACGAGGTGCTTTTAAGGCTTTCGGAAATTCTAAAGGAAGTATGTGCCGGATATGAAGTTTGCAGATACGGAGGAGAGGAATTCAGTATAATCTTTAAAAATTGTGGATTAAAAGAATCAGTTCGTATAATGGAAGAGGCTCTTGAGAAATTCAGAAATTTTAATTTCGAATGGTGCGATAAGAGTATAACCTTTAGTTGCGGAGTATGCAAACATTATGATATCAGAATTAATTCTGAGGAATTGTTTAAACAGGCTGATAAATATTTGTATAAGGCAAAGAAGTCGGGGAAAAACAGAGTTATATCTGAATAAAAATCGGACACGAATGTTTTACTTTAAGAATCTTATAATTTTTTCTTGTAAAATCATGTAAAATATAGTAAAAATATCATGGTGTTTCAATTAATTCGTAAGAAAAAAAGGAGTAAGACATGGGTTTGACAAACGTCTTTTCTCTTCTTGGCGGTGTTGCCCTTTTTCTTTTTGGAATGACTCTCATGGGAGATTCTCTTAAGAAGGTAGCCGGCAATAAACTTGAAGTTATTCTTTACAAACTTTCAGGTACACCATTAAAGGGAATTTTATTAGGAACTTTTGTGACGGCTGTTATACAGTCATCATCTGCTACAACGGTAATGGTTGTAGGTTTTGTTAACTCGGGAATGATGAAGGTTGCTCAGGCAATAGGTGTTATAATGGGTGCCAACATCGGAACGAGTATTACGGGATGGATACTCTGCCTTTCGTATATGGACAGCGGCAGCGGAATAGCAAGTCTTTTATCGACGGCAACGTTATCTGCGATAGTAGCTGTTATAGGTATTGTACTGAGAATGTTTTGCAAGAGCAAAACCAAACAGAATGTAGGTGAGATTCTTCTTGGATTTTCTGTTCTTATGTTTGGAATGCAGCAGATGAGCGGTGCAGTAACTCCTTTAAGGGACAGTAAGGCATTTATAAATGCTATTCAGGCATTTTCAAATCCTCTTTTGGGAATTCTTCTGGGAATAGCAATTACGGCAGTGATTCAGAGTGCATCGGCGGCAGTTGGTATTCTTCAGGCATTATCAGTTACCGGTGCAATAACCTTTTCAACTGCATATCCTATTATTCTTGGCGTCGGAATCGGTGCGGCAACACCTGTGCTTCTTTCTGCGATAGGGGCAAATACAAGTGGCAAGAGAACAGCTCTTGTTTATCTATTCAATGACCTCTTCGGTGCAATTGTATGGGGAATAGCCTTTTATGCAGTGAATGCATTTGTTGACTTTAAATTTATGGATGCAACAATGACACCTGTATGGATTGCATTTATAAATACGGTATTCAGAATGGCAACAGTGTTGGTTCTTTCTCCGTTTATTAAGTATATAGAGAAGATGGTATGCTTTGTTGTAAGAGAAAAACAGGATGATGAAGACGATCTTGCAAGTATTGAAAAACTTGAAGAAAGATTTATACAGTATCCTCCGATTGCCATAGAACAGAGTAAGATGGTACTTTTTGCCATGGCTGACAAGACAAGGAAAAATATTTACAGAGCCATGAACCTTCTTGGAGAGTTTGATAAATCCAAGTATGAGAAGGTAAAGGCAAAAGAGGCTGCAGTAGATAAGTATGAAGATAAACTCGGAACATACCTTGTAAAACTTACGGGAGCTGATTTGTCGAATGACGAAAGCAGGCAGATTTCACTGATTCTTCATACAATCAGCGATTTTGAAAGAATAAGTGATCATGCGGTTAATGTATCAGAACTTGCGAAAGAAATGTATGATAAAAAGAATACATTCTCAAGTGATGCAATGCATGAAATAGAAGTTGTCCAAACAGCAATTCAGGATATAGTAGATACCTCTTTCCATGCATTTGTGGAGGGAGATATTGATATGGCATATAAGGTGGAACCACTGAAAGAACTTATATGTATACTGTGTGATGAAATGAAACTCAGACATATTAAAAGAGTGCAGAAGGGTGAATGCGGACTTGAGATAGGATTTGTATTCAATGATCTTCTGATGAACTACGAAAGAGTTGCAGGACATTGCTCTAATATAGCGGTTGCAATGATTGAACTTGAAACATCAGCTTTTGAAACACATGAATATGTGAATACGCTTCGTGAGATAAAGGATGAAAGCTATAATCGTTATCTTAAGGAATATGAAGCAAAGTATAGTCTGTAGAATAAACAATTCTATATAGTGACTGTTGAAATATGGCGTTATTAACCTTTTGCAAAATATAAAAAATGTATATGTTGCCATTAGGGGCTTTTAGAGGTAATGGCTGATAGAAACGTAAAATGCATAAATGTAAGAAAACAGAAGAAGCGGATTACTGCTTTTTCTGTTTTTTTATAGCAGGCAGAATTGTGTTTTGAGGATTGGGGATTTTTTGCCTTTGTTTTGTTATTACGGTAAAACTTGTTTTTACTAAAAGTTCTGTCAGAGTAATGCACTAAATGAAAAAATAAGAAAAAGATAGGAATAAGATACTTTTTATATCAATGTTACAATTTTATAGGGGAATTAAAATATCATAGAAAATTCATGTTTCGTGCAAAATTTCATGTAATTTTTGAGGTTTTTTTGACGTGTGATGTCAAAAATTGCTATTAAAAAGTCACTTGGTGAAAAAAATATGTACAATTTGTATATAAAAAATGAAAAAAAGCCTTGTTTTTTTATCTAATATGGTTTATAGTATGAGCATAAGATTTCGCACGGGAAACTCGTGCAAATAATTAATGCGCTCGTATTTTATTTTAGGAGGTAAAAGTAATGAGAAAGAAAGCATTATGTGTCTTAATGACAACAGCTATGGTTGCTTCAATGTTCACAGCATGCGGAAGCAGCGACAAGGGAAGTTCAAACACAGGAACTGTAAGCGGAAGTGATGGAAAGGTTCTTAACATTTCATGTTGGAATGAAGAATTTAAGAACAGAGTTACAGATCACTACCCAGGATATGAGAAGGTAAGTGAGACAGAAGGTAAGATTGGTGATGTAACAGTTAAGTGGAATATCACAGCTAATGAAAATAATGCTTACCAGAACAAACTTGATGAGGATCTTTTAAAGCAGAAAGATGCAGCAGCTGATGATAAGATTGATATCTTCTTAGTAGAAGCTGATTACGCTCTTAAGTATGTTGATACAGAATACACTGTAGCAATCAAGGATCTCGGAATCACAGATGCTGATATCGCTGATCAGTACAAGTATACACAGGATGTTGTTACTGATTCAAACGGAAACATTAAGGGTCTTTCATGGCAGGGATGTCCTGGTGTTCTTTTCTACAATAGAGAAGCTGCTAAGGATATCTTAGGTTCTGACGATGCTGAGACAGTTCAGGCTGCTGTTAAGGATTGGGCTACTTTCAATGAGACAGCTAAGCTTGCTGTTGAAAAAGGTTACATGATGACTTCAACAGTTAACGATACATACCGTGTATACCAGAACAACGTAACATCAAAGTGGGTTGTTGATGGAAAGATTAACATTGATGAAAATATCAAGAACTGGGTTGATGATTCTAAGGAACTCGTAGATATGGGTGCAACACAGACAGCAGCTCTTTGGTCAGAAGAGTGGAAGACAGGTTTCTTCCCAGAAGGAAAGACATTCTGCTACTTTGGACCAGCTTGGTTAGTAAACTTCTCAATGGCAGCTGATACAGAAGGATCAATCGGTTACAACGGCGGTTGGGGTGCTACTGAAGGACCTCAGGGCTTCTTCTGGGGTGGTACATGGATTTGTGCAGCAACAGGAACAGACAATGCTGACCTTATCAAAGATATCATGCTTAAGATGACTTGTGATGCTGAAATCATGAAAGAAATCGTTAATGATGATGATGATTTCGCAAACAACAAAAAAGCAATGGCTGAAATGGCAGCTTCAGAATACAAGAGTGATGTACTCGGCGGACAGAATCCACTTCAGATGTACATGAACGGTGTTGACAGCCTCGACCTCAGCAACCTTACAGAATATGATCAGGGTTGTAACGAGAAGTTCCAGGGAGCTATGAAGGATTACTTCGATGGTAACTGCACATATGATGAAGCTTTAGATAAGTTCTACAAGGACATCACAGTTGCATATCCAGCTCTTAAGACAGAGTAATAAAAAGCGTATAAAACCATAGAGTTTTAATGTATGATTTTTATCATGCCTGCCTGATTTGGTCAGGTAGGCATGATTTTTTTTTGACAATTCCCGAAAACAGAAAATCTAAAAGATAAATTCCGTTTTCACAATTATTTGTAACGGAGGGGAGTTATATGAGTAAGACTAACTCTAAAGCAGTTAGATACAACAGATGGGGATATATTTTTCTTATCCCGTTCTTTGTTGTTTATATCATTTTTCAGCTTATTCCATTAGCTGAAACAATTTACTACAGCTTTTTCGAATATTTCAGAGATGGTTTAAGAATTGTTGGGCCAAATTTTGTAGGAATTGAAAACTACAAAGCAATGTTCAGTGATCCGGATCTGATTAAATATTTTGGAAATACAATGATTATGTGGTTTATGGGATTTGTACCACAGATTCTTGTTTCTTTGCTTCTTGGAGCATGGTTCTCTGATAACAGACTTAAACTTAAGGCTTCCGGATTCTTTAAGGTTGTGATTTATCTTCCGAACCTTATCATGGCATCCGCATTTGCAATGCTTTTCTTTGCACTGTTTTCAGATAAAGGACCTATCAACCAGATACTTATGAGTTTGAACATTATAGATACAGAGTATAAGTTCTTCTCCAGTGTATGGGCAACACGAGGACTTGTTGCTGCCATGAACTTCCTTATGTGGTATGGTAATACAACAATTCTTCTTATGGCAGGTATGCTTGGTATTGATACATCATTATTTGAAGCAGCGGAAGTTGATGGAGCTACTTCTACACAGAAATTCTTCAGAATTACACTTCCTCTTCTCAGACCAATCCTTTTGTATGTAATGATCACATCACTTATCGGTGGTCTCCAGATGTTTGACGTACCACAGATTCTTACAAATGGTAAGGGTACTCCTGTAAACAGCACCAGAACAATGATTATGTATTTGAATGATCATCTTTTCAGTAAAAACTATGGTGCCAGTGGTGCACTTTCAGTTATTCTGTTTGTTATTACAGGTATCCTGAGTATTATTGTGTTTAAGGTTTCAGGAAACAAAGATAAAGTTAAAGGTTAAAGGAGGTATAAGAAATGGCTAGAGCTAAAAACCAGGACTTTAGTAAAGGTGCCAGTCTTCACGCAAGAAGAGTTATTGCTTATATCGTTCTTATAATCTTGACTTTTCTCAGTCTTTTCTGGTTCTACATACTTTTTGTAAATGCGACAAGATCGAATGGTGAGTTGACTAAAGGATTTACACTTGTTCCAAGCAAAAACTTTTTTATAAACTGGAAAAACCTTTATAATTCATCTCAGCCGGTTCTTCTCGGATTAAGAAACAGTATTATTGTCTCAGCATGTTCAGCGATACTTAGTACATATTTTTCTACAATGACAGCATATGCAATTCATGCATATGATTTCAAGGCTAAGAAAGCAATGTATACATTTATTCTTGCTGTCATGATGATTCCTACACAGGTTACTGCACTTGGTTTCATTACATTTATGAATACATTGGGATTAATGGATAGTTATATTCCTCTCATTATTCCTGCAATTGCAGCACCTGCTACATTTTTCTATATGAAGCAGTACATGGATTCGGTTCTTCCTCTGTCAATTATTGAAGCATCAAGAATTGACGGTTCAGGCGAGTTCAGAACATTCAATCACATTATCCTTCCTATTATGAAACCTGCTGTTGCCGTACAGGCAATATTCACTTTCGTAAGCAGTTGGAATAACTACTTCACACCAAACCTTATTATTGAAACAAGAGAGAAGAAGACATTACCAATTCTTATTGCGAACCTTCGTAGTGCCGATTATCTTAAGTTTGATATGGGTCAGGTTTACATGATGATTGCGTTCTCTATCTTCCCTGTAATCGTAGTTTACCTTATTCTCTCAAAGAATATTGTAGGCGGTGTTGCAATGGGTTCGGTAAAGGGCTAATTGAAATATGTGGTTTTTAAAGACCGGGATTTATCCCGGTCTTTTTTTCTTTACAGTGAGTTTTTTTGGAGATTGTGATTCCAAACGGTTATTATTTGTTTTAGAGCTCAGGACAGATTTGATGGTGTGGGACGAAACATAATTGAAAAATGAAAAGTCCGGTGTATGGTGGGGATACGTCTGATGAGGTTTTGATATTTACTTAGAATAAGAAAAATCGTATAATAAATCAGCAGTCTTTATATTTCAGATGAATCAAGTCTGATATTTTAGGAAGTGCAGGAGAAAACGATGGAGATGAGAGGATAGGTTTATGTTTAAGAGAAGATTTCCGGGAAAGTCGTGGAAAACAATATGTCAATTGATTTTTATAATTGCATTATGCACCTTTGCCGGAATGGGGTGCAAAAAAGACGTGAATACATCGGCAGGGGAAGAAGTGAGTATGGGTATTGAAGATAAGATGATAGATAATAGTGAGGCGGAAAAAATCTTAAGGTATATGAATTTTGAAATTGACGGACATACAATATCTTCAACAGATATTACCTCTTTGAGGATAGATGAGCATTTGGTTAACAAAGAATTGAAAACAGATACTGTTTTGGCAGAGTATACGGCAGAAAAAGGTAAAAGACTGTTTGAATTTTCAGCAAATGTCGTGTTTGAATATGATGATGTACAGGATGTTTGGACACAGACGGGATACAGTATAAATCCGGATTATATAATTTCCTATATTAAAAGTTATAGATTTGAGCTGTCGGCTGAGGAGATAGTGACTCAGCTGAATAATGAAAGATTCGGAATAGAGGTAATGGGGACAACATATTATTCCGATGAAAATGAAATCGGCAGCGTTAAATACGGAAAGGTTGAACCCGACGGTTCTGATTATCTGTATGTTAATCTTGATTTTACGTTGTTAAACGAAAATATTGAAATTGGTATTGATGCAAGAACGGAATTTAAATATACCGCGGATAGAGGATGGGTTGTTTATTTTGTTGATGAGACAGCAGTTAAATCCGTAAAATGTAATGCAACGGGAATATGGACCGGAAGTTATTCGGACGGAAAAATAATAAGTGTGGAAATAAAAGACTCTTTAAATGAATATGACGAACTTTCGGCTTATGTCGAGATAAGAAAAGGTGATAATGAGGAATTTAGTTTCAATGCATCTGTAAATGAGTTCTTGGCTGATGCAACCAGAGGAGATTATATGAGTCTTAAAAATATCGGATGGATAAAGCGGCCTAATGACGATAATCTGTCGCAATGGCAGGTGATATATGGCAGAATAAATGAAGGAGTGTGGACAGTAAAGTGCAATTCTGAAAGTTTGAAGCTGTCAAAGTGATAAAAAATCAACCATAAACCTATAAAAAGGCGATGTTGGTTAAAATAAATCAATGTATAGGACAATTGCGTTCGTTGACATGGTGCATTTAGTGTGTTAAACTACCACCATTGAAAGAAATCGGAGGACAAAATGAAGGAAACCAATAAATATACAAGACAATATTATCTGCCACCTAAGACGGCAATGAAATGGGCAGAAAAAGATTATATAGATAAGGCACCAAAGTGGTGTTCCGTAGACTTAAGAGACGGAAATCAGGCACTCATAACTCCTATGAGTCTTGAAGAAAAAATAGCATTCTTTAAACTTTTGGTTGATGTAGGATTTAAAGAAATTGAAGTGGGTTTTCCGGCAGCAAGTGACACGGAATACAATTTCCTCAGAGCTCTGGTAGATGGAAATCTTATTCCTGATGATGTTACAATTCAGGTTCTCACGCAGTCAAGAGAGCATATTATCAGAAAAACATTTGAATCTCTTAAAGGGGTAAAGAATGCGATTGTACATTTATACAATTCTACAAGTGTAGCACAGAGGGAACAGGTATTCCGTAAGTCTAAGGAAGAGATTAAGCAGATAGCAATTGACGGTGCGAAACTTTTTGATGATATTGCAAAGGAAATGGGTGTGGATTTCAGATATGAATACTCACCTGAATCATTTACAGGAACTGAGCCGGAGTATGCTCTTGAAGTCTGCAATGCAGTTCTTGATGTATGGAAGCCTACACCGGACAAGAAGGTAATAATAAATCTTCCGGTTACGGTTGAACTTTCAATGCCTCATGTTTATGCAAATCAGGTTGAATACATATGTGATAATATAAAGTATCGTGACAGTGTAGAAATCTCACTTCATCCGCATAATGACAGAGGATGTGCAGTTGCAGACACGGAACTCGGACTTCTTGCGGGTGCGGACAGAGTTGAAGGTACTTTGTTCGGAAATGGTGAGAGAACCGGTAATGTTGATATAATTACGGTTGCAATGAATATGTATATGCAGGGTGTAGAGCCGGGACTTGATTTCACAGATATGCCTGCAATTGTGGAACTTTATGAAAAGGTAACAGGAATGCAGGTAAATATGCGTTCTCCATACAGCGGAAAACTTGTATTTGCAGCTTTCTCCGGTTCTCATCAGGATGCAATTGCAAAGGGAATGAAGTGGCGTGAGGAAAAGGATTGTAAGCATTGGACCGTGCCTTATCTTCCTATTGATCCTCACGATGTCGGTCGTGAATACGAAACGGATGTTATCAGAATCAATTCACAGTCCGGAAAAGGTGGAATCGGATATCTTGTAGAGACAAGATATGGATATAAGATTCCAAAGAAGATGAGCGAAGATGTAGGATATACAATTAAGGGAATATCTGACAGACTTCATAAAGAACTTTCAGCAGAAGAAGTTTACGAGGACTTTATGAAACTTTATGTCAATGTTAACGGACCTCTTGAGAAGCTGGATTATCATTTTAAGAGAGATGAAGATACAAGTGTTACTGACATAAGAGTAAGTCTTTCACTCAAGGAAAATGGAGAGGAAAAGGAAATTGTCGCATACGGAAACGGTCGTCTTGATGCTGTTGCCAATGCACTTCATGCAAATGGTGTTCTCTTCAGTAACCTTACATATGAGGAACATGCACTTAACATGGGATCTACTTCGAAGGCGGTTTCTTATGTAAGCATTCAGCTTCCTAATGGAGACGTGTGCTGGGGAACAGGTCTTGAGGATGATATTATTGCCTCATCTATCAGTGCATTATTCTCAGCAGTAAACAGAGCAAAGCTGCTTGGAAAAATCTAGAGTGATAAGATAAAATCATACTTAAAAAAATTAAACTATCCTATCAGGATAAAAAACGGAGGACACATATATGGGTATGACAATGACGCAAAAAATACTTGCAGCACATGCAGGGCTTGAAAGCGTAAAAGCGGGTCAGCTTATTAATGCAAAGCTTGATATGGTTCTGGGAAATGATATTACATCTCCGGTAGCCATTAATGAGTTTAATAAAGCAGGTTGTGAAGGAGTGTTTGATAATACCAGGATTTCCATGGTAATGGATCATTTTGCTCCAAACAAGGACATAAAAGCAGCAGAGCAATGTAAGCAGTGCAGAGGTTTTGCAAAAAGATTTGACATTAAGAATTATTACGATGTAGGTGAGATGGGAATTGAGCATGCACTCCTTCCGGAAAAAGGTCTTATCGGACCGGGTGAAGTTTGTATCGGAGCTGATTCACATACATGTACATATGGTGCTCTCGGAGCGTTTTCTACAGGAGTAGGTTCAACTGATATGGCTGCAGGAATGGCAACAGGAGAGGCTTGGTTCAAGGTTCCTTCGGCTATCAAATTCAATGTTACCGGAAAGCTTAAAGAAAATGTATCAGGTAAAGATGTTATTCTTTATATAATTGGTAAAATCGGTGTAGACGGAGCTTTATATAAGTCTATGGAGTTTTCGGGCGAGGGTCTTAAAAATCTTTCGATGGATGATCGTCTCTGTATAGCCAATATGGCAATTGAGGCAGGCGCAAAGAACGGTATTTTTGCGGTTGATGAAGTTACCCTTGAGTATGTAAAAGGAAGAGTAAATCGTGAATTTACGATTTATGAAGCAGATGAGGATGCAGAATATGAGCAGGTAATAGATATCAATCTTTCAGAGCTTGAATCAGTTGTTGCATGTCCTCATCTTCCTGAAAATACAAGGCCGGCAAAAGAGCTTTCAGACATTGTTCCTAACCAGGTTGTTATCGGTTCATGTACGAATGGAAGACTTTCAGATATGGCAGCGGCTGCCCGCATAATGGAAGGAAAGCATATTGCAAAAGACATAAGATGTATCGTTATTCCTGCAACTCAGCAGATTTATCTTGACAGTATCAAGGCTGGATATGTAGAAACATTTATCAAAGCAGGATGCGTGGTTTCAACACCGACTTGCGGACCATGCCTTGGGGGACATATGGGAATTCTTGCGGCAGATGAAATTGCGGTTGCAACAACCAACAGAAATTTCGTTGGACGTATGGGTCATGTTACTTCAAAGATATACCTTGCAAGTCCGGAGGTGGCAGCGGCTACAGCTGTTACAGGTCGCATAACAGATCCGGCAAATATGTAAGAAGCAGCAAAATAACGGTTTTAGAAAAGGAGATATGCAATGAATGCACATGGCATTGTACATAAATATGGTGATAACGTAGATACAGATGTTATTATACCTGCAAGATATCTTAATACTGCAGACCACAAAGAACTTGCGAGTCACTGCATGGAGGATATTGATACGGAATTTGTTAAGAAGGTTAAAGTCGGAGACATTATGGTGGGAGGAGCAAACTTTGGATGCGGTTCTTCAAGGGAACATGCTCCTATTGCAATTAAGGAGTCAGGAATTTCCTGTGTAATAGCATCAACATTTGCGAGAATTTTCTTCCGTAATTCCATTAATATCGGACTTCCTATTCTTGAATGTCCGGAAGCAAGTGAGAAGATTAATGCAGGTGATGAGCTTGAAATTAATTTTGATACAGGTGTGATTACAAATTTAACAAAAGGTGAAGAATATCAGGCACAGCCATTCCCTGAATTCATGAAAAATATCATGAGCAAGGGCGGACTTTTGAAATCTATTAAGGACAGATAAATCGGAGGCTTAAAACACATGAAGAAAAATATTACGGTATTAAGAGGTGACGGAATCGGTCCTGAGATTGTAAATGAAGCAATAAAGGTACTTGATAAGGTCGCAGAAAAATTCGGACATGAATTCGTTTATACAGATGTACTGATGGGAGGATGCAGTATTGACGAATATGGTGTGCCTATCACGGATGAGGGAATTGAAAAGTGTAAGAATTCAGACAGTGTTCTTCTCGGTGCTGTGGGCGGTCCTAAGTGGGATAATGTTGATCCGTCAATAAGACCTGAAAAGGCTCTTTTAAAGGTGAGAAAGGAACTTGGTCTTTTCGCAAATCTCAGACCTACAAAACTCTTTGCTCAGCTTGCAGATGCATCACCGCTTAAACCATCGGTTGTTGAAAACGGAATTGATCTTCTTATTGTAAGAGAGCTTACCGGCGGTATATATTTTGGTAAGCGTTCAACAGTAGAGAAAGATGGTGAATTGGTGGCAACTGATGAGATGATGTATTCTTACCATGAAATTGAGAGAATCGGCAGGGTTGCTTTTGAAACAGCAATGAAAAGAAACAAAAAGCTTGCGTCGGTTGATAAAGCAAACGTTCTTGATTCGTCAAGACTTTGGAGAAAAATCATGCATAAACTTTCGGAAGAATATCCGGAGGTTGAGTATTCTGATATTCTTGTAGATAATACAGCAATGCAGCTTATAAAAAATCCGGGGCAGTTTGATGTCATTGTTACTGAAAATATGTTTGGTGACATTCTTAGTGATGAGGCAAGTATGCTTACCGGCTCAATCGGTATGATGCCAAGTGCAAGTTTATCAGATACAACACTCGGTATGTATGAACCTATTCATGGTTCGGCACCGGATATAGCAGGAATGGATATAGCGAATCCGTTAGGAACAATTCTTTCGGCAGCAATGATGCTCAGGTATTCATTTGACATGACAGAAGAAGCAGATGCCATTGAAGCTGCGGTAAGCGGGGTTCTTGATGACGGATACAGAACCGGTGATATTATGCAGGAAGGCATGAAGAAAGTCGGATGCCGTGAGATGGGAGATGCAGTGGCAGCAAGACTCTAATTGCGCTGACCGGATCATTTATAATCAATGAAAAAGTAATTTTAGAACCTATGTAAAGTTAGATTTAACCTGTTTTTATTGGCAGACTACAAATGTTACCAATAAAAAAGCAATGAATCTGTCGGAACATGGGTTCTTTTTAAGTTTTAGTTAAGAAAAAAAGAATTTATGACAGTTTTGTGACAAAATAATATAAAACGTGTAGTGAAAGATTTCAGAAAATGAATTATAATGACAACGGTTTATAAATCATAGGCGAAATCGATTGCTTACATAAAAAGGATTTGAACTGTAGTGCGGAGGGAACATGAATCACTTGATTTACATTGCTGATGATGAGGATAATATCAGAAACCTGATTAAGAGCTTTCTTGAAAGTGACGGATACAGGGTAAAGGCATTTGAAACGGGTGACGAGCTTATAAAGGCATTTTTTGAAAAGCCGTCGGATTTGGTAATCTTAGATATAATGATGCCGGGTACGGATGGTTGGACCGTGTGCAGTATGTTGAGAGAAAAGACGAACGTTCCGATAATTATGCTTACGGCAAGAGATTCGGAATATGATTATGTCAGAGGTATAACAATAGGCAGTGATGATTATCTGACAAAACCGTTCAGACCGACAGCTCTTCTTATGAGGGTTCGTTCTCTTCTTAGAAGAATGGAAATGAATGAGAGTGCAAAAGGCAGTATGCCTAAGAAGGTAACGGTTGGAGATTTGGTTTATCTGTCGGAGAAAAATCAGATTTTCTGTCAGAAAAATCCGGTGAAGCTTAGTCAGACTGAAATGCGGCTTTTGGCTTATATGATGGAAAATCCGGAAAAGGCATATTCTAGGGATGAATTGCTGAATGCAGTTTGGGGATATGATACAAAGGTAGAAACAAGAGTAACCGATGAAACCCTGAGGCGTATAAGAAAACGGCTGACAGAGTCAGCAAGTTGTGTCAGTATTCAGACTATCTGGGGATTCGGATATAAACTTGATATCATCGGAGATAAGAAATGAAGCATGTTAAGCTTAGGATTCTCATAATAATATGGGTTGCAATAAGTACGATTTTTATCATATCGTTGGGTCTGGTAAATATATTGATTCCTAAAACATATGAAAAAGAAGCAATATCAGCTCTTGAATATGAAATGGAATACATTAGACTTGCGGAAAATTCAGATGACGGGGAATATCCGGAGTATGAAGAGGTTTTTTTGAGCGGAAGTATCTATTTCCTGCAGATTGACAGGAATACCGGCAATGAGAAACCACCGTCAAAGAATAATAAGTATAAATTTAAGCTTTATAATGAAAAGAAAGAAATTCTGGAATCCTGTGATGTGAACAGCCTTAAAGAGGGTGAAATTCAGACATTGGTCACGGATTACGGATACTATGTTTTTGTAAAATATCATGATGTGTTTGAATGGGATGGTCAACCTGAAGGTACAATAATGTATATAAATATTAATCCGCTCCTGAAAAACACTGCGTCCACCAACAGAATTCTTTTGCTGGTTTATGTGACAGTGCTTGTAGTGATGTCAATAATCGGATACAGGCTTGGTAATGATATAGATAAAAGCCGTGAGTCAAGTCAGGTTTTTTTCAAAACGCATCACACGAGCTTAAAACTCCTCTTATGATTATTCAGGGGTATGCAGAGGGAATACAGACCGGGGTTGTGGATTCAGAATCGGGAGCTGTGATAATAATGCAGGAAAGTGATAAGCTTACAGCTCTGACTGATGAAATTCTTGCAATCTCAAGAATTGATGCAAATCGTCTGGAGCTTAAAATGCTGCCGACAGACATAAGAGAACTGCTTTATGACAGTATACGTTATGCAGAGCAGACAAAGATTGAAAAAGAGTTTGAAATAGTTCCGGAGTTCCCTGAGGAAACTGTTTTGGTATGTTGTGATGAAGAGCAGATTGCCAAGGTATTTAAGAATGTAATGATGAATGCCGTCAGACACTGCCGCAAGACCATTTTTGTCGGATGCAGATGCGAGAGAAACGATGTGGTAATAAGTATAAAGGACGATGGCAGCGGTATTACTCAGGAAGAGCAAAATCATATTTTTGAACGATTTTATGCGGGGCGTAATGGGAATACGGGAATCGGTCTGTCACTTTCAAAGGAAATACTTGCTCTCCACAAGGGAAAGATAAGAACATTTAATGAAGTGGGTGCGGTTTTTGAAATCCGCCTGCCATTATATAAAAATTAGAAGAGGGTTGAAAAGGAAATGTTAACAAATGTATTAAGCTATCTTGAAATGTCGGCGGAAAAATATCCGAAAAAAACTGCTTTGATTGACGAAAATAAGAGTTTTTCTTATGCAGAACTGCTGTCATACTGTAAGAAAATCGGAACTGCGCTTACTGAATATATGAGACCTTGTGAGCCGGTTGGCATTTATCTGGAAAAGAGTGCGGAAGCTGTGATGTCATTCTTTGGAACGGTATATGCCGGAGGTTTTTATTCTACACTTAACAATGAGCTTCCTGAACAGAGACTGCAGCAGATTGTATCCGTACTTAAGCCGGCAGTAATTATTACGGACAGGGAACATGTTGATAAGGCAGCGGAAATTTTTGGCGGAGTAAGGCTTGTTCTTTTTGAGGAGTTGTCAGCGGCAGAAAAGTCAGAGGAAAAACTTGCATCAATAAGAAACCGTATGATAGATACAGATCCTCTTTATATAAACTTTACATCCGGTTCTACAGGTGTTCCAAAAGGAATTGTTGTGGGACACAGGAGTGTTATTGATTTTTTTGAATGCTTTACAAAGCTTTTTGATATTACAGAAAAAGATGTGGTGGCAAATCAGGCGCCTTTTGATTTTGATGTATCAGTAAAGGATATATATTCAGCATTCAGTACCGGAGCTACTCTGGTAGTTGTTCCGAGAAGACTTTTTTCTGATCCTACGGGACTTGTTGATTTCCTTTGTGAGCACAAGGTTACAACAATGATTTGGGCTGTATCCGCACTTTGTCTTATGACAACTTTTCATGCACTGGAGTATAAGACACCGGAAACAATTAATAAAATACTTTTCAGCGGCGAAGTGATGCCTCTTAAAGCACTAAAAAACTTTAAAAAACATCTTCCGGATGCGGTTTTTGTAAATCTATACGGACCGACTGAAATTACCTGTAATTGTACATATCATATAATTGATAAGGAAAGAGATTATTCTGACGGTATTCCTATCGGAGAGCCTTTCCCTAATGAGGATGTTTTTCTGCTTGATGAAAATGACAGGGTTGTTACGGAGAAAGGAAACAGTGGTGAAATATGCGTCAGAGGCGCGGCTTTGGCACTTGGATATTATAAAAACCCCGAACAGAATGCGAAACATTTTGTTCAGAATCCGCTTAATCCATTCTATCCGGAGCTGATTTACAGAACCGGAGATTTGGCGAGGTTTGATGAAAACGGTGACATGATATTCAGCGGACGCAAGGACTTCCAAATTAAGTATATGGGACACAGGATAGAACTTGAGGAAATTGAAAGAGAAATGTCTAAGGTAGACGGTGTTGAGAGATGCTGTTGTATTTTTGATGAGAAAAAGCAGAGACTTAGAGGTTTTTATATAGGTGATATTGATAAGGAAAAACTTCACAGTGCCATGAGCAGCAATCTTCCGGCATTTATGGTTCCGGGAATTTTGAGGAAGGTGGACGATATGCCTTTAACGAAGAACGGAAAGATTGACAGAAAGAAGCTTGCAGAAAGTCTTGAAAGGAAATAAAAGATATATAATTATGTTTGTAAAAAAACAGATATGAATATGTATCAGGGAAAAGAGGAAAAAGTGTTTGATTATAGTGAATTGATAGAAAAAAATAAAACGGCGTTTTATGTATTTGACCTTTCTGTTTTAAAGAGCAGAATAGCTTATCTGCGTAAAAAACTGCCGGAACAGGTAAAACTTGTTTACGCCGTTAAGGCAAACACATTTATTTCAGGCGGAATTAAGGATGATGTTGACCGCTTTGAAATCTGTTCTCCGGGAGAGGCTCACATTTGTGAGAAACAGGGAATACCTTATGAAAAGATGGTTATCTCGGGAGTATACAAAACGCCTGAATTTATTGAGGACCTGGTAAGTCGTGCTGATGGTCCTGTTTATACTGTGGAATCCTTGATCCAGTTTGAACTTCTGAAAAATCTGTCGGAAAGATACGGAAAGAAAATACCGGTACTTCTCAGAATGACAAACGGAAGTCAGTTTGGTATAAATGCGGAAGAAATTGAAAATATAATTGCACGGAGGGAAGAATATGCTCTGATTGATATACATGGGATACAGTTTTTCTCCGGAACACAGAAAACATCATTGAAAAAACTTCGCAGAGAACTTGAGCATCTTGAATTGTTTATTGAGAAAGTATATGATGAATATGGTTTTGAGGTAAGAGAACTTGAGTATGGCCCCGGATTTCCGGTAAGCTATTTTAAGGATGAGGAATTTAACGAGGATGAATTTCTTGACGGCTTTTCCGAATTGATTAACGAAATGAAGGTTAAGCCGGTAATTGCACTTGAATTGGGAAGAAGCATAGCGGCTTCCTGTGGAAAGTATTTTACACATATTGTTGATTACAAAACAAACAAGGGTCAGAATTATATTCTGACAGATGGAGGAATGCACCATATTGTTTATTTTGGACAGCATATGGCGATGAAGCAGCCGTATATTTCATTGTATGGCGGTTGTGACAGAGAAAGCGGAGGCGTTTGGAATATATGCGGTTCATTATGTTCGATGAACGATATAATCGCAAAGCAGATAGAACTTCCGAAGTTCAGTGTGGGAGATGTACTATGCTTTGAGAACACGGGCGCTTATTGTATGACAGAGGGAATTTCACTTTTTTTGAGCAGGGAGTTTCCGGCTGTCTGGCTTATCGGAGAAAATTCCGAAGTAAGGTGTTTAAGAATGCCGATTGAGGCATCAGAGTTTAACATGTAATAAAAGAAAGGCAGAAAAATGGAACAGTTAATTGAAATTTTAGAGGATATTAAACCGGATGTAGATTATGAAAACTGCAAGGAGCTTATTGATGGTCATTATCTTGACTCGCTTTCAATAATTTCTCTTATTGCTGAACTTGAAGATGAATTTGATGTTACAATTCCCGCAGTAGAGATTATTCCTGCAAACTTCAATTCCGTTGAGGCAATGTGGAACATGATTCAGCGTTTGTCTGAGGAGGACTAGTATTTATGAATTTATCCTCGTTACTTTGGGCAGGCAGGCTTACAGCCATGACCTCATATTTCAGCATTTTATTTTTGCTGGGATTTTTGCCTGCCTGTATAGTTATTTACGCTATACTTCCTCAGAAAAGCAAAAAATACGGACTGTTGGTAATGAGCTGTGTTTTTTACTGGCTTTTGAGCGGTGAGCTGATTAAATATCTGTTCCTTACCGTACTTTCAATGCATTATTTCTCTATCTGGATAGAAAGAATTTATGCGGAAAGAGATGTGCTGTTAAAGAATGTGGAGAAACCTGAAAAGAAAGCTCTTAAAAGAAAGTATCTGCTTAAAGCCAGGACAGTGCTTGTATTTGCGGCAATTTTACATATAGGTATTCTTTTAAAACTTAAATACAGTGCCTTTGGAATAACAAACATAAACCGATTGTTGGCAGCGGCAGGAAGTTCTTTTTCACTTGAAATTCCTAAGTATATGCTTCCTATCGGAATATCTTTTTTTACGCTTCAGGCAGTGTCGTATATATTTGACGTTTACAGGGAAACGATTAAGGCAGATGATAATATTTTTCGTCTTGCTCTCTGGATTTCATTTTTTCCTCAGATTGTTGAGGGACCGATTTGCAGATATTCCCAAACTTGTGAACAGCTTTGGAACGTGAAGCAGATTGAGTATAAAAATCTTACTTTCGGACTTCAGAGAATACTTTATGGTATGATGAAGAAAATGGTTATTGCAGACAGACTTAATCCTGTGATTAAGGAAGTGTTTAATAATTATGGAGAGTACAGCGGTGGGATGATTGCCGTAGCGGCAGTATGTTATACCATACAGCTTTATATGGATTTTTCGGGAACGATGGATGCTGTAATGGGTGTCGGTCAGATATTTGGTGTTACAATGCCGGAGAATTTCAGACGTCCGTTTTTCTCGAAAACAATTTCAGAATTCTGGATGAGATGGCATATATCACTTGGCGCATGGTTCAAGGACTACATATTTTATCCGGTGACAATGTCAAAACCGATGAAGAATCTTACGGGAGCTGCAAGAAAGAAAATAGGAAATCATTTTGGTCCGCTTCTTGCCGGAGCTATTGCACTTTTCTGTGTATGGTTTTCAAACGGACTGTGGCATGGTGCCGCATGGAGTTATATTTTCTTTGGAATGTATCATTTTGTACTGATACTTACGGGAAACATAATTGCACCGGCAGTTAAGAACATAAATACCAGGTTTCACATTAATTCAGAATCTGTGGCATACAGATTTTTACAGATGCTCAGAACATGTATACTTGTTGTAATCGGTGAACTTTTCTTCAGAGCAGAGGGATTACGAGCCGGAATGGCAATGTTTAAGAGGATGGTGACCGACTTCAATTTCGGGAAAATGGTATCAGGCAAGTTGCTTTCGGTTCAGGAGATTACAGTGGCAGCGGCAGCGGTTATTATGGTTTTTGTTATAAGCATAATAAATGAGAAGGGCGTAAACATAAGAGAAGGAATCTCACGCAGGAATATTATAATCAGGTGGTTGATCTGGTATGCACTTATCCTTTTTATCATTGTATTTGGTGCATATGGACCCGGATATACTCCTGTAGATCCTATTTATGCTAATTTCTAATCAGTGAGGGAATATATGAATAAATCTATTAAAAATTTTATTCAGGGGATTTGTTTTACGGTAATACTGATATTTCTGTTAGTCATCCTTTCTTTGTTTTTTGCACCTAAATCAAATACAAAGAGTGCAGGAATGATAAACAACCGTGCATATGGAATAATGGGAGAAACGGAAAATTCAATTGATGTGGTTTTTCTGGGGGACAGTGAAACATATTGTGCATTTGTACCATTAAAAATATGGGAAGAAAGCGGCGTAACATCTTATGTTTGCGGGACAACCAAGCAAAAACTCTGTTACTCATATGAAATGCTGGAAACAGCATTTGAAAACCAGACTCCGAAGATGGTTATTCTTGAAACCAATGCGGTATTTCGTGCTTTTGATGAAGAAGACGTTTATTCTAACCTGATGGAAACGGTGCTTCCGGTTTTCAGATATCATGACAGGTGGAAATCTGTAAAAAAATCAGATTTCGGTCTTAATCCGGATTATAATGAAACACAGGTAGGAAAAGGATACTTATATAATGTAACTTCAAATCCGGGGTCGGCTGTGGGATATATGAAAGAAGATTCCGGAAAAAAAGAGATTAACGAGATAAACAGATTATACGTTGAAAAGATTAAAGAGTATTGCGAAAAAAACGGAGCAGAATTTATACTGATGAGTTCACCAAGCACCAAGAACTGGAACTGGAAAAAGCATAACAGTATACAGGAAATGGCTGCTGAACTTGGTATATCTTATGTTGATATGAATCTTATGGCCGAAGAGCTTGAGATTGATTGGAATACGGATACAAGAGATAAGGGAGATCATTTGAATTATAACGGAGCTGTAAAGGTTTCGGAGTATCTTGGCAAATATTTTACGGAAAAAGGTATGTTTGAAGATAAAAGAGAAAATTCAGATTACGAACAGTGGAATATGGATCTTAAATATTTTGAGGAAAACAAAAAACCTGAGAAGTATTAAAAAAAGATTGAACCATTCAGAGTTTTGGATGGTTCAATCTTTTTTATTTTACAGGAAAGTTTTACTTTCGCAAAATGTTACGATTCCCAGCTGCCGCTTATTTACTTTTGCGGAGCAGAAAACGTCATTTAATTATTGATTATTCTGCCATTACAGTTTCAACAGTTTCTTCATCATCGTTATCTTCTTCCGGATCATCATCGAAATCGTCAAAATCATCGAAATCATCAAGGTAATCAGGCATACAGAATTTAACTACGGCATAAGCAATTCCTGCAATGCAGACAACGGCACCGAGTATTGCCAGAAAAGTCCAAAGTTTGCTGCAACATTTACGTTCTTCCATGGTAAACCTCCTAAATATTAAATCTTTAAGATTCGTTTGTATTATTGTATCACGTCAAGGTTTTAATTACTACCATAAAAAGATAAAAATTTAATAATGATGTCAGTTTATCTTTTTTAGTTTTGCGAATGAAGCAAGCATTTTTTTCTGTACACCGTTAAAATCAACGGTTACCTCGAAGTCCTTGGTTCCTCTTGCAATGTTGATTACGGTACCCTCGCCGAAGCGAATATGTTTAACATGGTCACCTATATCATATCCGGGAGTTGCACCGGTTGGAGGTTTGATTTCACGAATTTTATAATTGTCTGTGAAAGCAGGAGTAACATGTGGAGATGCAGAGCGAGTCTTAACAGGTGTTTTTTCACTTAAAAAGCTGTCACGGCTGACATTTCGGTTTGTATCTGCGGCAGATTTCTCAGCTCTCATAAAGCTTTCATGAGCATGACCTTTTACTGAGAGCATATGTCTTGGGATTTCTTTTATGATAAAGCGCGAAATCATGTTGCAGGTTGTTTCACCGTGAGTCATACGATATTTGGCGGCAGTAAGAGTGAGATGTTTTCTTGCTCTGGTGATACCGACGTAACAAAGACGCCTTTCTTCCTCAAGTTCTGTTTCTTCCATGCACATGCTGCTTGGGAAAAGTCCGTCTTCCATACCGGAGATATAGACATTGTTGAACTCAAGACCTTTAGCACTGTGGAGTGTCATTAAAAGAACGCAGTCTCCGTCTTCGGTTACATTATCAAGGTCAGATACAAGAGCAATGTCCGTAAGAAATTCACTGAGGGTTGAATCATTGCCGTGTTCCTCTTCAAATAAAACAGCTTTATCAATGAGTGAAGTGATGTTTTCCTCACGGTCCGAGTAATTTTCCGGATCATACTCTTCCAGATAGTTGTAGTAATCCGTTTCATCTATGATATATTTTATCAATTCGCTGATTGACAATTCATGCAGCTTGGATCTGAAATCATTTATGAGATCAGTGAAGGAGGTTATTTTTGTAAGAGCCCTTGAAACAGACGGAATAAGGGGTGCATGACACAGTGCATCAAAAAAACTCATTCCGGATTCGTCAGCATAATCCTGAATGTGGGATACGGTTGTGTCACCTATTCCTCTTTTAGGAATATTGATGATTCGTTTTGTTTGCAGAGCATCAAATCCGTTGGCAGTTGTTTTGAGATATGCAAGAATGTCTTTGATTTCTTTACGTTGGTAGAATCCGAGACCACCGACAATCTTATAAGGGATGTTCCTATATATGAGACATTCTTCAAGAAGTCTAGACTGTGCGTTAGTTCTGTAGAGTATTGCGAAATCGTTGTATGAAAGGGATGAATCATTGTTCATACATTGAATTATGTCGCTTACAATTCCTCTTGCTTCATCAAAGTCACTGTTGTATTGGATGAAATTTACGTTGTCTCCTGAAGGTGCATCAGTCCAGAGCTTTTTTTCTTTTCTGCCGTGATTGTTTGAAATCACTTCGTTTGCGACGCTTAAAATGTTTCCTGTGGAACGGTAGTTTTGTTCAAGCTTAATTATTTTTGCACTGTGAAAAACGTTTTCAAAGCTCAGAATGTTGGTTATGTCAGCACCGCGGAATTTGTAAATGGACTGGTCATCATCACCCACGACACAAAGGTTGTGTTCCACATCGCCATATTCATTTGTGTGGGATGCAAGAAGCTGTATCAGACGGAACTGCGCATTGTTGGTATCCTGATACTCATCAACCATTATATATTCAAATTTTCTGCGATAGTATTCAAGGGCTTCGGCATTCTGCTCAAATAATTCAACGGTTTTACAAAGAAGGTCATCAAAATCAAGAGCATTATTTTCACGCAGTCTTTTTTGGTATTCTGTGTAAACTTTTGCTAGCTGCTTATCAGGGAAGGATGAAGCCCTGGAAGCAAATTGAAGCGGACTGACACATTCGTTTTTCAAGGATGAAATTCCGTTTATGAAAACTCTTTCTTTGATTTTTTTTGTATCGATTGCAAGATCTTTGCAGACTTGCTTCATCAGTGTTTTAACGTCGTCGGTATCATAGATTGAGAAATCTCTGTTGAAGCCGATTGTTTCTATATATTTTCTTAGAATTCTGACACATGTGGAATGGAAGGTGGAAATCCAAACAGAATTTCCGGTGTCGCCTAAAAGATTAACGACACGCTCTTTCATCTCCCTTGCTGCCTTGTTTGTGAAAGTTATTGCAAGAATTGAATAAGGGGAAACATGACGTTCCTCGATAAGATATGCAACACGGTGTGTAATTACACGGGTTTTTCCTGAACCGGCTCCGGCAAGAATCAGAAGAGGTCCTTTGTCGTGGAGAACCGCCTCATGCTGCTGAGGATTCAGGGTTTTAAGATCATACATATGTATATCCTCTTTCTTGTAGTAAATTTGTGGTATCAGTATACCATAAATGAGATGTGATTGAGAAGTAATATATATTAAAAATGGGGAAGAATAAGGGGACATCCATTTGAATCTTGACGTGTGGTTTTTCAAACCGTATAATATAAAGAAGTGTACTTTGTCTTGTGAAAACGGGTCACGAACAATGAGTGTAAGTGTACTGCAGACAGGGACATAGGTTATGGTTTGGAAGTGAGGAGAAGAAAATGAGTGCACAGTGGAAGGATTATATAAAGCAGCTTCAAACGATACTTAAGGAGACGGATTATGTAAAACCTAATTCGATTCCAGGCATTGATCTGTATATGGATCAGGTAACAACTTTTATGGATGAGCATTTGGAGCCTTCAAAACGGTTTGAGAGTGATAAACTTCTTACAAAAACCATGATAAACAATTATACAAAGAATGATTTGCTGCCGCCTCCGGTAAAGAAGAAATATTCCAAGGATCATATGTATCTGCTTATTTTCATTTACTATTTGAAAAATTTTCTGAGCATAAAGGATGTGAAGACGGTTATTGCACCAATGTCTAAGATGTTTTTCGGAAATGATGCTGATATATCCTTGGAAGATATATACAGCAGTATAGTAGAAGTCGAAGAAGATTCAGCCTATGATATTGCCAAGGATGTAATGAGAAAATTCATTAAGTCGAGAAAGGCATATCCGGAAATAGAATCTGAGGAAGAAAGAGAATATCTGCAGATTTTTCTTTTTATATCAATGCTTAGTTTTGATGTTTATTTGAAGAAGAATCTGATTGAAAGCATAATTGACGATGTGCTTTCTGATAATGACAGGTCATCCGAGAAAAAGACAACAGATAAAACTTCTTCAGAAAAGAAAAAAGAGGACAATGAAGTATCGAATAAAGCAGAAAAATAAACAGATATCGATTATGAATATCTGTCTAGCTATATAGATTATTTCGGATTGGAGATTAAATTGAAAAAAGGAACGATAATAGAAGGAAAAGTTGAGTATACGGAATTCCCTAATAAGGGCATTGTGTTTTCAGAGGAAGAAAAGGTAGTAGTGAAAGGTACAATTCCGGGGCAGAGTGTAAAGGCTGTTATAAATAAGGGTAAAAAAGGAAAATATGAAGCACGGCTTCTGGAGATTACGGAAAAGTCAGAAATTGAGACTTGCGTGCCGGAATGCCCTTATTTCGGAATGTGCGGGGGATGTTCGTATCAGACATTATCATATGAAAAACAGATTGAACTTAAATCAGGTCAGGTTAAGCGGCTTCTTGATGAGGTCATAGAGGATGAGTATGTTTTCGAGAGCCCCGCGGTATCACCTAAGCAGTGGGAATACCGAAATAAGATGGAATTTACATTCGGAAATGAATATAAAGACGGTCCGATTACATTAGGACTTCATAAAAAAGGAAGTTTTTATGATATTGTTCCGGTAATGGAATGCAGAATCATACATAAGGATATGAGAGAAATTCTCGCCTTGGTTCTTGAGTTTGCTTCAGAAACAGGACTGGATTTTTATCATAAAATGAGCAGGGAAGGATATTTCAGACATCTGTTAGTAAGACGTGCGGAAAAAACCGGAGAGATACTTGTAGATCTTATAACTACAAGTCAATATGAATGTGATTTGGAAGTTTTGACAAAAAAACTGCTTAAATGTAAGTGTGCAGGTAATATTGCAGGAATCCTTCATACAATAAATGACAGTGCTGCAGATGCGGTAATTGACCAGGGAACGGAAGTTTTGTACGGTCGTGATTTTTTCACGGAAGAACTTCTTGGTTTGAAATTCAAGATTACTCCGTTTTCTTTTTTTCAGACGAATTCTCTTGGAGCAGAGGTACTTTATTCTAAAGCCAGGGAATACGTGGAATTAGGCGGAGGATTCGGTAAAGGGGATAAGGTTGTTTATGATCTTTATTCCGGCACAGGAACTATCGGACAACTTCTGGCTTCTGTTTCAGCCAAGGTGTTTGGAATTGAAATTGTTGAGGAAGCTGTGCGTGCGGCAAAAGAAAATGCTGAGGTAAATGGTCTTACAAATTGTCGTTTTGTTGCCGGTGATGTGTTTGAAAAATTAGATGAAGCAGAAGAAAAACCTGATTTTATAGTGCTTGATCCGCCAAGAGAGGGGATTATGCCAAAGGCACTGGCAAAGATATTGTCGTATGGTGTAGAGAGTATGCTTTATATCAGTTGTAAGCCATCGAGTCTGGCAAATGATTTGAAGGCGATACAGGCAGCGGGATATAAGGTTGAAAAGGTGTGCTGTGTAGACATGTTTCCGGAGACAGTGCATGT
>CAZNGY010000021.1:0-30211 GCA_964572955.1 uncultured Lachnoclostridium sp. | reverse complement strand
AATATCTCTATCCTTTGGTTCTACGTCATTTACAAGCTTATCGCCGATATATAATTCACCGGATGTAATTTCTTCAAGACCTGCAATCATACGAAGTGTTGTTGTCTTACCACAACCTGAAGGTCCTACAAAAATGATGAATTCCTTATCTTTAATATCAAGGTTAAATTCTTTAACGGCAACGAATCCGTTTGGATATGTTTTGTTAATGTTAAGTAATTTTAAACTAGCCATTACTAAGCCTCCTAATTATTCTTCTGAGCATATCTTTATGCTACTTCGTTATAATATACGAAACACCATTTTTTTTCTATATCTTAATTTCCCAAATTGCCGACCGATATTTTGTTTAATTTGTATATTGAATTATTTTTTCAGCTCATTTATGACGTTTTTAACAAAATATACACTCTTATGCTGTACATTTTGCTGTGTACTTTTACCAATATCAATTCATATAGTACAAAAATCTACACAATGAATCTTTAATATCCTCCATCAAACCCTATAACCTGTGCCGTCATGTAGTTTGGAGCACAATATACATTATATACCATATCTGCCGCCTCATCTGCCGTCGCCATTCTTCCGAAAGGAATTTCATCACACAGCACACTCTTTTCCTCATCCGACAAATGACCGTTCATCTTCGTATCAATGGCTCCGAACGCAATTGCATTTACTGATATTCCGGACGGAGCAAGTTCCTTTCCCAAAGCCTTTGTATATGCATTTATTCCACCTTTCGTTGCTGAATAAGCCGCCTCACATGATGCTCCATATACTCCCCACATTGAAGATATGTTTATAATCTTTCCTCTCTTTCTACTTACCATTGAGGGTACAAGATTTCTGCAAAAATACATGGCTGATGAAAGATTCGTATTGCAAAGCTTCATCCACTCTTCTTCCTTCATATCCTGATCAAGCCCGACAACAGACATTCCGGCATTGTTAACCAATAGTTCAACTTCTTCAGTTTCCGACAGAATTTTTTTACATACATTTTTCACCTCAGAATAATCTGACACATCACATTTATATGTTTTTATCTTAACTTTGTATAAATTCGAAAGGGCTTCGCTGTCACAGCAAAGCCCTTCATAATTACTAAAACCCGTAAGATAAAGATTGAATCCTTCCGATGCAAATTTTTTTGCTGCCGCAAAACCGATTTCTCCGCTTGCTCCGGTAATAATTACTTCTTTACTCATATACTTTTCCTTACTTATCAAACGAACTGAAATCAGGCATTTCTGACAATGTCAAAACATAATCCGAATTAAATGTCGAATATACGGTTGCGAAACTGTTTACTTCTTCATTTTCAATATAATTTGAATGCCATACAAGGAACCAAAGCCAGTTAATGTCGTTCTGCTGAAGTGAACCGATATTTGGAAGATTGCCGCATTCATGGAGTGCAGCAGGCTTCCCTGAATCCGCACGATTCTCAGTAAGCTCTTCATACATTACCGAATATCCGTTTGTTGAAGCATATTCAGAGTATGAATCCGCACCAATAATATCAACATATTCATCTCCCGGATACCATGCATCCGCACCCGGAGAAGAATTTCCTGCATATCCAAGCACCCAGATAAGATTGTCAAGTTCATAAACATTTGTATATCTGTCATACATAAGCTGCCAAAGTTTTACAAATGCTTCCGAACCGTCTTTTCCCCACCAAAACCACTTACCGTCAAATTCATGGAACGGTCTCCATAATACGACTATGTTTTCATCTCTAAGTTCCTGTAAATAAGGAGCTGCCTTATCTATATCGGCAACTATCTGTGCATATCCTTCGCTGTCAGGATCATTTAACGCCTCCAAAAGACCTTCATATTTTCCTTTTGAGCTGTCATATCCTCCATCCACATCTCCAGGAACACCCATGTGCCAGCATATTGAAATCATGGTATTAAGCTTTGCCCATGTTTTTGACCTTCTTACGACACCTTCATAGTCACCATTAATAAAATCAAGTCCCCTGAGTGCCGGAAGATCACCGGTTTCATTTTTTACCCATGTGAATTCAGGACTGCCACTGTCGCCGCACATTTCCTGAAGGCCTGAAATTATATATTCGCCCTCAATCGAACAAAGCCAGTTATATACTGCATTTGCTTTGTCTGACGCATTCGGATTTGAAAGATTCTTCGTTGTATCGAATTTATAATCCCCCCAGCTTCCCGCTGCCTGTTCCGTAGAAGTTCCATCACCACCATTTGAAGAACCTGCGTCAGTATTATTATCCTTACCGCATGCCGTAAACATTGAAAAGCACATTGATGCGGAGAGAATTACTGCCATTGCTTTTTTAAACATATTCATTCCCCATTTCTTTATTATAAACTAATCTGGTCAGAGCACATACTCTCACTTTCTGATTAGATATAGTATCAGAATAAAGAATTTTTGTCCATTATTTTCATTAGTTTATTTCCTTTTCACAAATTCTACATAAAAATTCGTTACCGTCATAATCAATCACCAAAGTATCTCCGGTATTGACATTTCCTCCCAAAATACACTTTGCCGCAAGTGTTTCAACTGTCTGCTGAACGTATCTCTTCAACGGTCTTGCTCCGAATATCGGATCATATCCAGCCTCAACCACCTGTTTTTCTGCCGCTTCACTCAGTTTAACTTTCAACTGTTTTTCCTCAAGTCTTCCGTTTATTTCAAATATAATGAGTTTCACAATGTCAGATATATTTTCTTTTGTCAACGGTTTAAACATTATTGTTTCATCCAGACGATTTAAAAATTCAGGTCTGAATTTCATTCTCAGCTCATTTTCAACCTGTTGTTTGCACTCATCACTTATATTTCCGCCGGCATCTATTCCGTCCAGGATATACTGTGAACCAAGATTGGATGTCAATATTATTATCGTGTTCTTGAAATCAACGGTTCTTCCTTTGGAATCGGTTATTCGTCCGTCGTCTAATACCTGAAGAAGTGTATTAAACACGTCCGGATGTGCCTTTTCCATTTCATCAAAAAGTACAACAGAATAAGGTTTCCTTCTTACCGCTTCCGTCAGTTGTCCACCCTCATCATATCCCACATATCCCGGAGGTGCTCCGATAAGTCTCGCCACAGAATGTTTTTCCATATATTCACTCATATCGAGTCTGACAATGTTATTTTCATCATCAAAGAGATTTTTGGCAAGTGCCTTTGCAAGCTCTGTTTTACCAACACCGGTAGGTCCCATAAAAAGGAATGAACCAATTGGTTTTGAGGGATCTTTTATTCCTGCCTTGCTTCTTATGATTGCTTCAGAAACCTTTATTACCGCTTCTTCCTGTCCTACAACTCTTTCATGAAGTGTGTCAGGCAGATTCAATATCTTCTTCCTTTCGCTTTCATTAAGCTTGGATACCGGAATTCCTGTCCATCTGGACACAATCTTTGCGATTTCCTCTTCCGATACAGCTTCATGTACCAAAGACATTTCCCTGTTCTTCACAGCTTCCTCTTCCTGTGATATTTGCGACTGGATCTGAGGAAGTCTGCCGTATTGAAGTTCTGCTGCTTTATTAAGATCATAATCCTGTTTAGCCTTTTGAATCTGTTTATTAATTTCGTCTCTTTCTTCCCTCAGCCTTACTATACGGTCAACCGCATTTTTTTCATTATCCCATTTTGCTTTATTTATACTAAATTCACTTCTTAACGATGCCAGTTCTCTCTGCAGATCTTCAAGACGTTCCCTGCTAAGATTATCTTCCTCTTTTTTCAGAGCCGCCTCTTCTATTTCAAGCTGCATAATTCTTCTTTGAAGCTCATCCATCTCTGCCGGCATTGAATCAAGTTCTGTTTTTATAAGTGCACATGCCTCATCTACAAGATCAATTGCCTTATCCGGAAGAAAACGATCGGAAATATATCTGTTTGAGAGTGTTGCCGCTGCAACAAGGGCTGAATCATTTATTTTCACTCCGTGGAAAACTTCATATCTTTCTTTCAAGCCTCTCAAAATCGATATGGTGTCCTCAACCGTAGGCTCATCAACCATTACAGGCTGAAATCTTCTTTCCAATGCCGGGTCCGTTTCTATATACTTTCTGTATTCATCCAAAGTTGTCGCACCGATACAGTGAAGTTCACCTCTCGCAAGCATCGGTTTAAGCATATTACCGGCATCCATTGCACCATCAGTCTTTCCTGCACCCACTATCGTATGAAGTTCATCAATAAAAAGTATTATCCTGCCTTCACTCTTTTTAACTTCATCAAGAACAGCTTTTAACCTTTCTTCAAACTCACCTCTGTATTTTGCACCTGCTATCAAGGCACCCATATCAAGAGAATACAGTTCTTTATTCTTCAATCCCTCAGGTACATCACCCCTGACAATTCTTTGGGCAAGTCCCTCGACAACAGCCGTTTTTCCGACACCCGGCTCGCCGATAAGCACCGGATTGTTTTTTGTTTTTCTTGAAAGAATTCTTACAACATGCCTTATTTCACCATCTCTTCCGATAACGGGATCAAGTTTCTGTTCCCTTGCTCTTTCAACAAGATTTACTGCATATTTGGATAAAGTATCATATGTTGCCTCCGGGTTATCATTCTCCACTCTTTTTGTACCTCTTACTTCTGCCAACACTTTCAAAAATCTTTCCCTTGTTAATCCGTACTCCGTAAAAATTGACTTTACTCCCGCATTGGCATTTGCAATTATTGAGAGCATTATATGCTCAACCGAAACATATTCATCTCCCATTTTTTTTGCTTCATCTTCTGCCATAAGAAGTGCCTTGTTTAAAGACATACTTACCCCAAGTTTATTATTTCCTAACACCTTAGGAAGTTTTTCAAGTTCCCTTTTACATCTGTTTATAAACTCAGAAAGTCTCATGTCCATTTTTTCGATAAGCTGGGCAATCAGACTGTCTTCAATTGTAACAAGTGCCGTAAGAAGATGCTGCTGATCCATTTCAGGAGAGCTGTAAGTATACGCAAGTTTTTCACACTCCTGAATCGCTTCCATGGATTTTTGAGTAAACTTATTTATGTTCATTACATACCTCTTTCCCCGCGCCCACATATAATTATCTGGTTGTTCTGCGGATTTTATTGTTAATTAATCTTATTAACTGTGACCATAATACCACTGATTGTTAGCACTTGCAAGAGGTGAGTGCTAATTTTGTCTGTTTTTATGTTTTTTTTAGATTACTGAACTTAATTCCGGATTTTCTGTTTCCGATTATAAAAAACTCCGCTCAAAAGAAGCTCTTCTCAGTGAAATCACGTCAATTTCCGCTCCATAAAATCTGATTTCTCATAGAAAATTAAAAAGCTCTGCATATAATGATTTGATTTCATCATATACAGAGTCTGTTATTTCCGTTTGCTTCTGTTTTATTCTTGTTTCATTAAATTAGTTTAATAAAACAATTCATAGAATCATGTAAATGCTTTTATCAGCAAATTTCCTTCTTTATAGCCTCAAGAAGATCATCATATTCTTCAAAAGCCTGAAGTTCCGGATAATCATTCTTAATCTGTTCCGTACTTCTGAAAAGAAATCCTGCCTTGCTGTTTAATATCATTCCCAAATCATTATAGCTGTCACCGCTTGCAATCGTATCGTAACCTATAGACTGAAGTGCTTTAACTGTTGTAAGCTTTGACTGTTCACATCTCATTTTAAATCCGGTAATTTCACCATTATTCTCCACTTCAAGAGAATTACAGAAAATTGTAGGCCAGCCAAGTTTTTCCATAAGCGGCTCCGCAAACTGGGAAAAGGTGTCACTTATGATGATCACCTGGGTCATGCTTCTGAGCTTATCAAGAAACTCACGTGCTCCCGGAAGCGGTTCAATTTTTGAAATTGTTTCCCTTATTTCCTTGAGACCGAGTCCGTGTTCCTTTAAAATTCCTATTCTCCACTTCATAAGCTTATCATAATCCGGTTCATCCCTCGTTGTTCTGGTAAGCTCAGGTATATTGCTTTCTTTTGCAAAAGCAATCCATATTTCCGGTACAAGTACTCCTTCAAGATCCAAACAAACTATATTCATATTTTTCCTCCATTATTCAAAGTGCTGTTTTTACCAGCCTCTGTTTTGTTTTCATTATCAAGCGGAACAATCTGACAGTCTATATCCATATTAAGTTCCGACAGACTGTCCTTAAATCTATTTATTATGCGTTCCGAAATTTTAATGGCATTCTCTTCACTGGCATCAAGCAGAACAACCACTGCCTGCCTTGATGAATATCTTGTTGAGACATCTGCCTTTCTTAGCGAAGATACAATAGATTCATCCAGAATTTCCATTGCTCTCTCCATAGCTTCATAATCAGATGTTTCTCCCAAAGCTGAAAGTGTAAACAGAAGTGTCTGAACATTTCTCTCATTTCTTTCCACAAATCTGCGTATAAAATTATATACATGTCTGAAATTATCAAAATCAAGAAGATATGCACCTTTTCTCGGATCCGAGCGTTTCATCATGTCACTGATGTACTCCATATCCACAATTTTCCCCGCACGCAGGTTTTCCTCATGATTTCTGTCTGAATAGAAATGATAAGAATTTTTTCCGTTCTGCTTTACATAATACAGTGATTTATCCGCATAATTATAAAGCGAATTAAAATCTGCATCTCCATCTGTCGACTGTGCTATTCCAATCGAAACCGAAGTATCTGTTTCAAAACCAAAGCGGCTGAGTTTTTCTGCCAGTTTCTCAATTATCTCCTTAGCTAGATTTCCAAGAGTCTTTTCATCCGTGACTCCTGTAACAAATACAACAAATTCGTCTCCTCCAATTCTACAAAGTATATCATTATCTTTACAGCATTCATTAAGAGTTTCAGCAAACATCCTCAATGTTTCATCTCCCGCTATATGACCGTAATTATCATTAATGGATTTGAAATTGTCCATATCAATCATAAACAGAGAGCCGTCAATTCCCATTCTTAGAAGTTTATTTACGGTATCTTCCGTATATACACGGTTCCAAAGTCCTGTCAACGAATCCTTCATGGAACGCATTTTTATATCTGAAGCTTCAACTTTTATAGTCTCCAGTTGCTTTTCCATAATCTTTCTTGCTGCATCCCGTTCAAGAAGTTTTGCAATTCTGGTAAGCATTACGTTGGGAACAAATGGTTTTGATATAAAGTCCATTGCACCCGCTTCAAGACATGCAGTCTCAGTAAAGGAATCAATCTCCGATGTTAAAAACACAACCGGTATATCCTTTGTTGTTTCATTTCCTTTAAGTTCCCTTATTACTTCAATACCGTCCATCTCCGGCATATTTTTATCTAGTAAAATAAGATCAACGCTTTCATGCTGCAGAAATTTTAATGCTTGTGTTCCCATGGTAACTGCCGTCACCTTGTATGTATCACCCAACAGTTTTTTTGCCGATACAAGATTAACCTTATCATCGTCAACCACTAATATATGTTTCATATTTCCCCCGTAAATACCTGATTATTTAAGCGATTATCCGCAAAACATATATGAGTACTTATAATTCAGATTTCATATGATTAATTCGTCACATGTCTCTGTTTACCAATATGCTTTGCATAGTTTTATCTGTTTATTAACAGATTTATCCGGCAACCTCTTTTTATTTTCTGGTAAACATTATCCCCAGCATATTCTGTCCCCAAAAACTGGATATCGTCCCCGATGCCTTTGTTGCTATAACGCTTTTGAAATCTCCTATATTTTCCACAGCTTCTTTAATATCCCTTACTACCCCGAAATTAGACATTGAATTCACCGCAAAAAGCATTTTTTTATCGATTCTGTCAGAACCTTTAAGACAGTTCTTCACAAATCTCCTGGTACATGCCGGATACGCTCCGAACATAACCCTTGAAAACCGAATTTTGCCATCCTTTATCGTTATTACAGGATGAATCCTTAAAAACTCGCAAATCTTAACAGTTTTTAATTTTACCACATCATTAAGGTAGAGGTAAAGAGCATCATACAACAAAAATGATGTAGAAACCCTGTTTTTCATCAAATCAAGTTCAAAAAGTATTTCTTTGACCGAAGATTTATTCTTTGCCATGTCCGCTCCCTTTAGAGCAATCATTCCTAAACTTGAAGAAATATTTTGTGAATCCAATATAAATATGGACTTTTCATATTGTCCCATTTGTCTGGCAGCCTGCAAGGCATTATCGTAAGCTTTGAAAATTCCTGATGAAGCAGATATATGCACTATCTTTTTATATTTTTTCAGTTTATCCGCAAAAAAAAGTCTGTAATCATTAACTGTCGGCGGGTACGCCTCTGCCTTAAATCCACCGCTGCTCATATGTTCAAAAACATTTTCTCCGGTCATTTCCTCTCTGTCACGAAATCTGCCGTTTTCAGTCTCAATTATAAAATTAATAAGCTCCAATCCTCTTTCTGAAGCCATCCCGTATGGAAGATCGCATATACCGTCAACCGAAATACCTATTGTTTTCTTTGCCATTATTTCGTCCTCCATTCTTCAGCCATTTCTTCTATGGAGGCAACATAATCAGCTGCTGCCTCATATTCAAAATCTTCCGCTTTCTGCCTTACATTATCAAAGTATGGTTTTAACGATCTGCCAAGGTACGAAAACATTCCTGCCTCCGAACATAATCTTTGTATTTCATCACAATCATAAAATTCACAGGCGGCTGCAAGGTCTTCAAGATAAACCTCAAGCATTGAACCTTCAATTTCCAGTTTAAACGAGCTTATGAATTCCTCTTCAGTTGTCTCATGAACCGTCTCATGTCCGAAATCATCATTCAAAAATGTTTCACATTCCTCAAGTACTTCTTTATACAGGCTCATAACTCTGTTATGGTCATTCCTTATTGTTCCGAAATCACCGGCTTTTCCGGCAATTTCAAGCTTCTTTGCGAAATTTGAAAGATTTTCTGCTCCAATGTTTAATGACGAGCTTTTAAGTGCGTGAATTGCAATTGTATAATAATTCCAATTCTGTTCCTTAAAAAACATCTCAAGCTCCGAAATTTTTTCTTCTCCGCTCCTGAAATACATATCAAGAATTTCGGTATAACGCTTTAAGTCACCACAGTAACGCAAACCTTTTTCAATTGAAATATTCTTCAACAACCTCTTTTTAACGATTTTTCCTTCAGAAATATTTTCTGTCTCTGACGGCTTTTGAAGTAGTTTATCAGGAAGCCAGTTTTTAAGCATTTTATCAAGCAGATTCAGCTCTATCGGTTTTGCCAAAAAATCAGAAAATCCGGATCTGATAAACATATCCCTTACACCGCTTATTGCATTTGCCGTAAGTGCAATAATCGGTACTTTCTTAAAATATGCTCCATCCATCCTGCGAATAGCCTGTGTTGCCTCCACACCATCCATTTCAGGCATCATATGATCCATAAACACAAGATCATATTCTTTACTCTTAATTGCTTCTATTGCAGCCCGGCCACTCGAAACTGCAGTAATCTTTACCTGATACGGTTTCATAAGTCCTATTGCAACTTCACGGTTTATTTCGTTGTCATCAACCAAAAGTATTCTTGCATTTGGAGCAACAAATCTTGTTCCGAATTTAGTGGCTTCCTCAAAATCAACTATTGATTCATTATTCAATATTGCAGCAGCAGACAGTGCATAAAATGGTTTATAAATACATCTTATCTTGTTTGGCGGCTCAATTGAATTGACTCTGTCCTGCACAAGAACAACACTCATATACTCTGCAAGTTCATTAAAATAGTCCTGATTATCCAAATACTCATTTTTTCCTATAAAGCAATGAGTAAATCCGCTTTCATAATTCTCCATTTCACTACAGAATGACTGAAAATCCATAAAATTTCTGAAATCAACATCAAGTCTGTCTTTTAAACTTTCGATTACCGATTCATATCCTTTTGCCGTGTGTTCGTTTCCAAAACTTCTGAAATCAAGATATGAAATTACATGTATATTTTCTTTATCTTTTACATTTATAAACGGCCTGTCATCTGTAACCTCCATAGGAATGGTAATCTTAAATTTTGAACCTTTCCCGTATTTAGAGCTTACATTAATAAATCCGCCCATTGATGTTACAAGTTTCTTTGAAATCGCAAGTCCCAGTCCTGTTCCCTCAACTGATCTGTTCTTTCTCGTATCAACCTGCTGAAAACTTGTAAAAAGTTTTTCGAGATTTTCTTCCGTGATACCAATTCCTGTATCACTTACCGAAATATTAAGATTGATTCCGTAAGGCTGCCTTGTTTTCGTGACATTCAGAGTTACTGAACCTTCCCTTGTAAATTTAATGGCATTCGTGAGAATGTTAATTACAATCTGTCTTATTCTGAGTTCATCCCCGACAATACCTCTTGGTATCTCCGGATCAACTTTGACAATTATCTCAATGTCCTTGTTTCCCTTTCGTGCCATTGCCATGTTTACAACATCATTTAATGTAGATGCAATGTTGAATTCATCGGAAATCATCTCCATCTTTCCTGATTCAATTTTTGAAAAATCCAGGATATCATTAATGATTGACAAAAGGCTTCTGCCTGACGATTTGATATTATAACAATTTTCCCTTACTCCCCTGCTTATATCAGATTCTCTCAAAATAAGTTCACACATACCGACAATAGCATTCATAGGCGTTCTTATTTCATGACTCATATTTGCCAAAAAATCCGTTTTGGATTTCTCAGCCTTCTTTGCCTCCTCTGCCTGGGCTTTCAATCTTTGTTCTGTATGATTAAGATAATTCACCAGAAATGATACTGCAAGTTCTGCGACCACAACCCATACAAATACCAGTGCTGACCATGATAATACTATGGTAAATACACACAGTATAAGCGAAATGCATGAATAGATAACCCATACATACCATATATGCTCATACTTTATTGACAGTTCCTTATTTTCTTCCATTACACCCCTCTTTTCTTTGCACACCATTATATCTGACGGCTTTGTGCAATATGTGTGCTTGCACAAATACCGTGTGTGTTTACACTCCTCTGTTACAATTTAATCAGATTACCCTATACCGTTTCCATCTGCCGCTTAAATATCTTGCAGTAAAAACTATCATTCTGACTGTCCAATCCGAGAACATTGCAATCCATACTGCTATCGGACCAAATCCTTTGACTCTTATAAGAAAAACACACAGAGCCACTCTTAAAACCCACATTATCAGTGCTGATGCAATCATTGAAAATTTTACATCTCCTGCCGCTCTTATTCCATATGCAGGAACAAAAGCCAAAGTCCACACTATAGGTTTAACTATTGTAATCCATAAAACCATATTGAAACAGATATTTGCACTTACTTCCGTCATTCCTCCCAACCATGTGATGAACGGTGTAAGGATAAAAATAAGTATACTGCTTACAAAGACTCCAATCTCAGCCCACCACGTAAGCTTACATATGTAATACCCTGCTTCATCATATCTTCCGGCACCTACAGCCTGTCCGACAACTGTCATCATGCCTATGCCGATTCCTATTGCCACCATGCCTGTAAGACCCTCAAGTGTCGCAGTCATGGCTTGTGCCGCCATTTCATCAGTATTTAACGTAGCTACTGATGATTGAATTGCAAGTTTTCCGAATTGAAACATACCATTCTCTATACCTGATGGAATTCCTATTGCAAGAATAGCGGCAATTATCTTTAAATCTGGCTTTATAAAATAGTTTCTGATTACTATTTTCTGTTTTGGTCTTCTCAGAAAAATAAAAATAACAACCATACAGAAAATTCGCGATATTAAAGTGGAAACGGCAGCACCTGCCACTCCCATATTAAATCCAAAAATCAATACTGCATTTCCGGCTATATTTAGCAAATTTGATATAACCGATATTTTCATCGGGAATCCGGCATCCCCTCCTGCCCTGTAAAAAGCTGATGCTGCACTGAAAAGTGCAAGAAAAGGAAATGACAACGCAGTTATAAAAAAATATGTTTCCGAGGCATCAAAAACATCTTTATCAACATTACCATACAGCAATTCGAGAATTGGTTTACAAAAAAACATACACAAAAGCGTCAGCATAAGCGACATGGCAAAAACCGTAAGTATTACCTGCTCTGCCGTTTTTATGGCTTTTGCATCTTCTTCCCTTCCTATGTATTGAGAACATATGATTACCGCACCTGTAGCCAATGCTGAAAAAACCTGTATCACCAGAATATTTATCGAATCTACATTCGAAACCGCTGAAATGGATGCACTTCCGACACGACTTACCATCATAGTGTCGCATACTCCCATTAACTGGTTAAGAAGCTGTTCGATAACCAGCGGTATTAAAAGAAACTTTAGTGCTTTTTTATCAAATAAAAGTTTTTGATTTTTTATCGATTTTCTGTCATAAAGCAGTCTTTCAAATAATCCTGAAGTTTTTAGTCCGTTCATTTATTTTTCCTGTTTATTCCTTTTCCCATATAAATAGAACATTGGAACTGCAACCAATACTACTCCGCCTATTATATTTCCAATTGTTACAGCCAACAGATTATTAAGGAAAAAAGCTTTTATGCTCAATGCATCAAGATCAGTCTCTGTCAGTTTGTATACTGCCAAAGCCGCTTCTCTGTATTCATCATTTCCCTTTGCCAGCAGGCCTGCCGGTATATAATACATATTTGCTATGCAATGTTCATAACCGGAAATAACAAAAGCCAATATTGCAAAGAAAATACCCAATATCTTACCTGCGATATCCTTTGCAGCCGCAGCAAGAACTACTGCTGCACACACAATTACATTACACATTATTGAAGATGCTATAAGCTCTCCCGTGGTTTTTGTCACCTTTCCCAGTGCCGTTTTTATTGTAGCTGCAGCCAAAGCACCGGTTCCCATATCAAGCTGACCGCTGAAATAAACCAGAATCGCTACCAGCAGTGCTCCTGCCATGTTTGAAATATATACGAACACAAGCATTCTTACAAATTCCCAAACGGATATTTTTCTACCCATTACTCCCATTGCAAGCAGACAGTCTCCTGTAAACAGCTCAGCTCCCATCAGAACGACCATTATAAGACCGATTGAAAAGACTACACCCGCAAGACTTTTTGCAATTCCGGTGTTTGTAATTCCATAGCTTGCTGCCGAACTTGCTGATGCACCAATTGCGATAAACGCTCCTGCCATTATTCCTTTTACGATTATTTTACAATTTCCTACACCGACTCTTGCTTTTGAGCCTTCGGTAAGACTTTCCGTAATCTCTGTTGGACTGTTATAATTCATTTTAAACCTCTATTTATTAATTTTACAAAACTTTTAGTAATTATATCACATATCCTTTTAATCTTCCACCTTTGAATTACAAGAAAAAAGCACATCATAAGATGTGCTTTTCCCAAAAACTAAAGAAAGAGTAAAATTAAAAATAAGAGGACACTCATTTGTTAATCACTTATGATGCTATTAAACCACTTGCACCGAATAAAGTCAAGCATTTTTGTGTCTTTTTGCCAATATTTTATATACTTTTTTGTTTTTTTTGTGCATTTTACCTTGTTACAGGTTTGTTCTTACAAGTTTAGGCTTATATTCCTTTTCTTCAAGAGCATTTATTATCTGCTTCTTATGGTCAGTTCCAAAACATTCAAGGGTAATTCTCAGTTCAACTTCTACATTTCTGTTTGTTGATACAAACTGATTATGTTCAAGTTTGATTACATTTCCCTGCTCTTTTGCTATTATGTCAGCCACCTTGCTGAGCTCGCCCGGTTTATCCGGAAGAAGAACAGATACCGTAAATATTCTGTCTCTGAAAATCAATCCCTGCTGTACAACCGATGACATGGTAATTACATCCATGTTTCCGCCGCTCAAAATTGAAACAACTCTTTTATCATGAACATCAAGATGCTTTAACGCAGCTACCGTAAGAAGTCCCGAATTCTCAACGACCATCTTATGATTTTCTACCATATCAAGGAACGCAACCACAAGTTCATCATCCTCAATTGTTATTATTCCGTCAAGATTTTCCTTTATATACGGAAAAATCGTTTTTCCGGGCGTTTTTACTGCAGTTCCGTCTGCAATAGTATTTGCTGCAGGAAGTGTTTTAACCTCTCCGGCTTCAAGAGACTCTTTCATACATGCCGCACCGGCAGGCTCGACACCTATAACCTTTATCTTCGGGTTGAGAAGCTTTGCCAATGTAGATACACCTGTTGCAAGACCGCCGCCTCCGATAGGTACAAGAATATATTCAACCAGTGGAAGTTCCTTAAAGATTTCCATTGCTATTGTTCCCTGTCCTGTTGCAACCGCCGCATCATCAAACGGATGTATGAATGTGTATCCATGTTCTTCCGCTAATTCATACGCCTTTTGACACGCCTCATCATAAACATCACCATAAAGAACAACTTCCGCGCCATAACTCTTTGTACGGTTTACTTTAATCAGTGGTGTTGTTGTCGGCATAACTATAACTGCCTTGACCCCATAACACTTAGCAGCATATGCAACTCCCTGTGCATGGTTTCCCGCTGATGCCGTTATAAGTCCTTTTTTTCTTTCCTCTTCTGTAAGAGTGCTTATTTTGTAGTATGCACCTCTTACCTTGTAGGCACCGGTAAACTGCATATTTTCCGGTTTTAAATACACCTTATTTCCTGTCTGTTCACTGAGATATGCACTGTACACAAGCTTTGTTTCAAGCGTAACCTCTTTAACTTTTTCTGATGCTTCTTCAAATTTTTCAAGAGTTAACATATTTTTTACCTTATCCTGATTCGGATTAAAACCTTTCAAATTTATTCAACTGTAACACTCTTTGCAAGATTTCTCGGTTTATCAACATTAAGAACTCTGGCAACTGCAACATAATATGCCATAAGCTGAAGCGGTATAACTGATAATGATGCAGTAAAAAGCGGATTCGTCTTAGGTATATATGCCGTAAAATCAGCAGTATCTTCTATACTATAATTTCCATATGTCGTAATTCCCATGAGGTATGCACCTCTGCTCTTACATTCAACCATATTACTGACCATTTTTTCATAGACTGATTTCTGCGTCAGAAGTCCTATTACAAGTGTTCCGTCCTCAATAAGACTTATCGTTCCGTGTTTCAATTCTCCGGCCGCATATGCCTCTGAATGAATGTAACTCACTTCCTTAAGTTTAAGACTTCCTTCCAAAACTACCGCATAATCAATTCCTCGTCCGAGATAAAAAATATCTTCTTTTGTTGACACCTTTGATGCAAACCACTGTATTCTTTCTTTATCATCAAGAATCTTCTCTATTTTTGACGGAATCTGCTTGATTTCATCCAAAAGTTCCTTAAATTTATCGTCCTCAATAAGACCACGCACCTGTGCAAATTTAAGTGCGACAAGATAGCTTGCCGCAATCTGCGTGCTGTAAGCCTTCGTTGTGGCAACAGATATTTCCGGTCCTGCAAGCGTATAGAATACATTGTCCGCCTCCCTTGCAATTGAACTTCCTACAACATTGACAATGGCAAGCGTCTTTACTCCCTTTGATTTTGCCTCCCTTAATGCCGCAAGAGTATCAGCCGTTTCTCCTGACTGGCTTATGACAATTACCAGTCCGTCAGGATCAAGAATCGGATTTCTGTATCTGAATTCAGAGCCTATTTCCACTCTCACCGGAATCCTTGTTAAATCTTCAATAACATACTGAGCTACTACTCCGGCATGATAAGCCGAACCGCATGCAACAATGTATATCTGACTGATTTTTTTAATTTGTTCATCATCTATACCTATTTCGGAGAAGTCAATGCTGTTGCCTTTTACCACCGAATTAATTGTATCTGAAACAGCTTTAGGCTGTTCGTGTATTTCCTTAAGCATAAAATGTTCATAACCGGCTTTTTCTGCTGCTTCCGTATCCCATTTTATTTCTACGAGATCTTTCTGAATCTCATCACCATCAAGATTATAGAAAGTTACCTTGCCATCAGAAAGTTTTCCAATTTCAAGGTTGCCAATATAATATACGCTTCTTGCATATTTAAGAATTGCAGGGACATCCGATGCCAGATAAATATTGTCGCCTTTAACACCCAAAATCATAGGGCTGTCTTTTCTTGCAACATAGATTTCACCGGGATAATCCTTAAACATTACTGCAAGTGCATAGGATCCCCTTATTCTTACCATTGCATGATTTATTGCATCTACCGGTGTTCCCAGATATTTTTTATAGTAGTAATCTATAAGTTTTACTGCGATTTCCGTATCAGTCGAAGAGTAAAACGTATATCCCTTCTTCATAAGTTTTTGACGTAATTCCTGATAATTTTCAATTATGCCATTATGTACTGCCACAACATTTTTGTCATCGCTGCAATGCGGATGAGCATTATTTTCAGACGGTTCTCCGTGAGTTGCCCATCTTGTGTGTCCAATACCGCACGTTCCATGTACCGCACGTCCGTCATTAGTTTTCTCCTTGAGAATTTTAAGCATTCCCTTGGCCTTAACTATTTCAATATCATCATTTCCGTTTCTCACGGCAATTCCTGCCGAATCATATCCTCTATACTCAAGTTTTGCAAGTCCGTCCAAAAGAATAGGGGCTGCCTGTTCTTTACCCGTAAAACCTACTATTCCGCACATACTAATACCTCCCTGACAGATTAGATTTCATATAAGGTAATTTTTCTTTAATCTATATTCATCGCCGCTTACGATGAAATACAATTTATGTTTTTTATCTGTACATTATATAAGAAAAACTATCCTTTAGCAATAAAAACATACTTTTTACATTTTTATGTAGTAAAGGATATTAAATTTTCCGCAAAAGATGTCAAGTAATAAATGTATCAATCATCAAAATATAACCTTCACATAAAAAAAAGAGCCGGCATAAAGCCGGCTCTAATCACTTCAATTTATCTTTTATTCTTAAGAAAATCCGGAATCTTTATTCCGTTGTCCTGACTGCTTTTTGTATAATTAGGTGCTGTATATGCCGGTTTTTCAACTTCCTGTGAAGATGAATAAGAAGGTGCTGTATATACAGGTTTAGCTGTCTGCTGTGTAAAAGCAGGTCTTGGAGCTGCTGTCTTTGGCGGAATCTGGAAGGATGATGGTTTTGTTCCCTGAACAGGTGTTTCACTTGCATCCTCAAGCCCGGTTGCAATAACCGTAATCTTACAATAATCAGGTGTTGTGTCATCATAATTTGCACCAAAGATGATATTAGCAGATTCTCCTGCAAGCTCCTGAACGTATGTAGCCGCATCATTTGCTTCAATAAGAGAGATGTCACCTGTTATGTTGATCATTATGTGACTTGCATTTTCCATGCTTGTCTCAAGAAGAGGACTTGTTGTAGCCTGTTTAACGGCATCCATACACTTATCATCACCTGTACCTGTACCAATACCGATGTGTGCAATTCCCTTGTCCTTCATTACCGTCTGTACATCAGCGAAATCAAGATTAATAAGTCCGGATACATTGATAAGATCTGTAATACCCTGAACACCCTGCTGAAGAACCTCATCAGCTTTCTTGAGGGATTCCGGAATTGTTGTTCTTCTGTCAACAATTTCAAGAAGCTTATCATTAGGGATTACAATCAAAGTATCTACAACCTGACGAAGTTTTTCAATTCCGCCAAGTGCATTTGTCATTCTCTGCTTTCCTTCAAATCGGAATGGCTTCGTAACAATACCTACAGTAAGAACGCCCATGCTTTTAGCTATAGATGCAACTACAGGTGCAGCTCCTGTACCGGTTCCACCACCCATACCGCATGTAACGAAAACCATGTCACTGCCTGCGATAATATTCTGTAATTCTTCAAGATTCTCTTCTGCAGCTTTTTCTCCAACCTCAGGCTGAGCACCTGCACCGAGTCCCTTTGTAAGTTTTTCACCAATCTGAAGACACTGAGGAGCCTTACATGTTGTAAGGTGCTGTCTGTCCGTATTAATACATACGAAATCAACTCCCACAATACCTTCCTCAATCATTCTATTTACTGCGTTATTTCCTGCACCACCGACACCAATGACACGTATTTTTGCAGCTGATTCATTCTCATCTACTTTAATTTCAAGCAAAGCCGTTTCCTCCTTTTACGCTTTCCTAAACTCCTACTTGTAATCTTATTATTATTTCCGCAATTAATCAAGTAGAAATTATACTTTTTCTATAAATTTTTTATACAAAACAGGCTTTTTTCCACATTTTACCACGCCTGTCGCATACGTTATACCGACATGAATGCTTAACAGGCTTTTCCCCGTTACATTCCCTATTTGCTCATAACCGGACATCCGCACCATAAATCACCGGGGTCATCAATCCTTTGATTCATCTTCTTCTAGTCATCAGATACCGGCTCACCGTCTCCTCCAGACGATTCTCCCTCTGCATCATCTTCTCCTGCTTCATCATCTTCCACACTTCCCTTGTCGATAAATTCAGCCTTGATCACAGTATTATCCTCCGAAAAATCAGACATATCAATTTTGTATTTTGCGGTTTTTTCTTCTGCCGCAGCTAAAATGTTAGGCAATGCCATCATCACATCGTTATAATTGCTCCGACCACCCAAATATACTATATTTTCATCCGTACAGTTTAACGTAACATTAAGTTCCCCGTCAAAATGTATTGAATCAATCAATATCTCATATTTATCTATAAGCTGTGTCATGGAAAGAATCTTGGAAAACACTCCTGTATCCTCTACCTCAAGCTGTTTTCCTATAGTAAGACTCCGATAATCCAAACCGGTTATTTCAGGAACATTATTCATCCTCTCTGACCGGCTGGAAATAATATATCCGTCTTTATCAAAATAAAGATATTCTCCCACTTCCAGTACACATCCGACTATATTCTTTTCATACACCGTAATATTTATCGTATCCAGCGACTCAAACTTTATTGATATTTTGTCCACAAACGGAATTTCCGGCATTTCTCCGAATATATAATGAACTTTGAAAAAAAGTGAGTATTTATCAAGATACTTTGTCTGAAGCTGATTTGTTATCTCTTCTGACGTATACCATGTATTTCCCGAAACATTTACTTCCTTAATTTTGAGCTTTGTCTCACAAAAAACAAGTCCTATTGCCGCCAAAAGAACCACTATGAGAAAAAATATGCCCAATTTATACCTCAGAGGAAGTGTTGTACTTAATTCCACAACTCCGTCTTTTTCTTTTCTTTTCATTTATTACCTCAATTATCCGTTCAGATATCATGTTCTATTCTTGCTGCAACCGAAAGCACCAATCCCATTTCAATCATAATACTTACCAACGACGTTCCTCCGTAACTGATAAAAGGAAGCGTTACTCCTGTTGCCGGAAGAAGCGCCGTTACTACACCGACATTCAGTATCATCTGAAGAGCTATATGAATAAATACTCCGGCGCAAATCATTGAACCGAACAAATCAGGTGCATTCACCGATATCTTATATATTCTCCACAAAAGTATTCCGTATACAGTAAACAGAATCAAAACTCCGAACAGACCAAGTTCCTCACATATTATGGAAAAAATCATATCAGTATGTACTTCAGGGACATATCCAAGCTTCTGCACTCCGTTTCCCAAGCCTTTGCCAAACCAGCCTCCTGAACATACGGCATATAACCCCTGCTGAACCTGATATGCTTTTTCGCCTTCATAAAGCCATTCGACAATTCGTTGCCTTCGATACGGTTCAACCAAAATACCCAGTGTGGCGATTCCTGCTCCGCCAATCAAGATAAAGACATAATAAAACCACTTTCTGCTTGCAATAAAACACGAAATTGCCAATATTCCTGCCATTACAAGTGCCGTTGAAAGATTTTCGCTGAGAACCAGTGCTATCAACGGAACATTTACAAGTGCTATAACCAGAAAACCCATAATTGAGTCAAGTTTTCTTGGTGCCATTGATATCAAATGTGCAACTAAGATTATAATACATATTTTTGAAAATTCCGAAGGCTGAAACCTTCCGATAACAGGAAGTTCAATCCATCTGGTTGAACCGTTTGAACTGTCTCCTGCAAAAAGGACAAGTATCTGAAGTAAAAGACACCCGCAATAAAATATAAAAGGTATACCAAACTTCACTCCCGGTAACTTTCTTGTAAGTATTCTGTAATCAAATTTACTTATTGCTATCATAACAACTATTCCGACAATGGCAAATTCCAGCTGTCTTACAAGGTAATGCGTTGCTGATACGTTATATTTAACCGCCGTGTAGGCACTCGCGCTTGTAACCATCATAAGTCCGAAAACAATCAGAATAAAAATTGTCATCAGCAATGTAAAATCATACTTGGTTACAACACCTTTCTGCTTTCCGCCGATATTTAAAATAAACTGTTTGACCCTTCCCTCTTCAGCCTGTTTTATACGGCTTCTTTCCATATAACCTGATTTTCGTATTTTGGAACTTCTTACACCTTCTGTTTTGCTTACACTTCTATCAGCTGCCACAGATTTGCGCATACCGTCCGTCTCATCAATTTGGGATTTTCTTGTTCCTGTCTCTCCGGACTTATTTTTTCCGGCACCGGAAAAACTGCTTTTTTTTCTTGTATTCTTCAGTCCGGCGGACCCTTTTCCGGTTCCTGTCGTTCTGATTCCTCTCTTTTTTCCATTGTCTCCAGATGCCATCACATCCCCCTGTTACTGTTTCAAAATTCTCAACTGCTATCTTACGGCGCCGGGCAGTGCACTCGCAAGTTCTTTAAATATCTTTCCGCGCTCCTCATAATTCCTGAACATTCCCCAACTTGCACAGCAAGGTGAAAGCAGGACAGCATCACCCGGTTCTGCATTTTTGTATGCAAAATCAACCGCTTCTTCCATGTCTTTCACAAAAAGATAGTTTTTAAAACCTTTTTTCTCACATGTTTCTGCAATTTTTTTTGCCGTCTGTCCCATGAGCAAAAGATATCTTATTTTGCCGTCAAAAGAATCAATCCATTCATCATATTCCGAACCTTTATCATAACCTCCGCCAATCAGTATCGTCGGTGCTGTCATAGCTCTTACAGCCTGAATTGATGCATCCGGATTTGTTCCTTTCGAATCGTTATAATATTTAACGCCGTTAACGGTAACAGTATACTCTATTCTGTGTTCAACCGCCACAAAATTTTTTAATCCTTTTCTTATTCCGTCCCAACTTATTCCCAATGACTTTGCAGCAGCAACCGCAGCCATTGCATTTTCATAGTTATGCCTTCCTATAATATTCATATCGTAAACAGAACATACATCTGTTTCATTTCCATTCTTTTCTTTATAAATAATATGCTCATCCCTCAAAAAACAGCCGCTTTTAAGTTCCCTTACTGATGAAAAAAACACAACCCCTGCCTTTGACTTTGATGCAAGCTCACGAAGTCTTTTATCCTCATAGTTTAAGACACATGTCTCATTTTCAGTCTGATTAAGCATTATGTTTGCTTTAGCCATTGTGTAATTTTCCATTGTGTGATGTCGATTCAGATGATCAGGTGTAATATTAAGGATTATGCTTACCTGAGGATGAAATTCTTCAACGGATTCAAGCTGAAAACTGCTCATTTCAGCAACTGTAATACTTCCGTCTTCTGTTTTTTCTGCCATACTGGTATATGGGATTCCAATATTTCCGACAACAAAAACACTTTCACATTCAGTTGATGCAATCTCACCCAACAGAGAAGTTGTCGTTGTTTTACCGTTTGTCCCGGTAATGGCAGCCAGACAGCCTTTGGAAAACCTGAATCCAAGCTCTGCCTCTCCCCAGATTTTTACCCCTTCATTTCTCAACTTTTGAATAAACTCTAAATCAGTAGGTACTCCGGGACTGATAATAAGAATATCTGCATCTTTAATATATTTTTCAGGAAGTTCACCGGTTATTATTTCACCGTGAAAATTTTCCGGAAGCTGCCTTCGGACTTCACCAATGTCAAGTGACTCATTCCCATCATATATAACCAGTCGGTCTGTTTCATTATTAAGCAGACCGGCTGCAGCTATTCCGCTTTTTCCTGCTCCTGCAATAATAATACTTTTTCCTGCTAAATCCATTTCTACCTCCCTGCAGACAGTTGCCCTTTCCCGTATAAAAAATGAAGCATTTATGTCTGCCGTGTCATTCATATTATATGTTCATCTACTCCGCATAGAAATACGGAAGTATATTTTCAAAAACCTCTGCCGCAACCGGTGCCGCAATTGTACCGCCATAATATGCACCCTGCGGTTCATCTATCATAACAAATACTAAAATTTTAGGATCATCAGCAGGTGCAAAACCTATAAATGAAGCAATGTACTTGTTATCACTTCTCGGGAGTTTCTCGCTTGTTGCCGTTTTGCCCCCTATCGAAAATCCTTCTACTTTTGCATTTTTCCCGGTTCCGTTATCAACCACGTTAAGCAATAGATCCTGCATTGTTTCAGAAATTTCTGCATTGATAACACCTTCCTCTTCCGGAAATTCAAATGCTTCTGCATAAATGCTTCCATCCGCAAGATATTGTTCTGACATCATCCCAACATGGGGTGTAACCAGATTTCCTCCGTTTATACAGCAGCTTACAGCTCTTATAAGCTGCATTGGTGTAATTTGGAAAGACTGTCCGAAGGACATTGCTGCCAGGTCAACTTCCTTCACATCATCCTCTTTATGCATAATGCTGTTACTTTCACCCGGAAGGTCGATGCCTGTTTTTTCCATCAGCCCAGTAATTCTCATATACCTGTAAAGCCTCTCTGTACCAAGCCCCAATCCCATGTCCATCAATGCCACATTGCATGACTTAGCCAATGCCTCTTTAAAAGTTACCGAACCGTGACCGCTACGCTGATGGCAGTGTATAATTCTGTCACCTACATTCTTACCACCACTACAATAATATGAATCCGAAAGCGATGCACTTCCTGTTTCAAGTGCTGCCGCTGCAGTAATGATTTTGAATGTTGAACCCGGTTCATAACTGTCCGATACCAATGGATTTCTCCACATTTCATTAAGTAAATCCATTGTCACCTCTGTATCGTCTGAAAAATATTCAAACGGTTCCTGATTATTATATTCCGGAGCCGTAGTCATTCCGTATATTTCTCCATCAGCCGGATTCATAACAACAATACTTACCGTTTTACTTCCTGTCGCAAGTCTGGTATTAACCGCAACACTGCTGATGTATTTCTGTATATTCAAATCTAACGTCAGGTACAGATTTTGACCGCTTAATGCTTCATCCCTTGTCTGACCCAGTCCGTCAATTTCATTTCCCCTGGCATCCGTATATGTGTAAATTGTTCCGTTTACGCCGGTAAGTAAATCATCATATACCGTTTCCAAACCAACAATCCCCTGATTATAAGCTCCAGTAAATCCCATCATTCTGCTCATAATTAAGGGGTAAACATAATACCTTCTGTAATCAGTATCAACCTTTACCCCTTCAAGACGAAGCTGACGTATCTTGTTACCGTCTTCAAGCGAGACATTCGTTTTTATTATCTCTATTGATGACTTTTTTTCAACTCTTTCCCTTACTTTTTCTTCTGCCAATCCAAGTATTTCGGATAATCCTGATATTACTTTTTCAGGTTCTTCAATCTGGTTATGTATTACAGATATTGTACACACCTGGATATTATCTGCCAGTACAACACCGTTTCTATCATATATTTTCCCTCTTGCCGCTTTGATTCCACGCTCTCTCTGTTCGGTATCCAATGCTCCCTTTACAAGAGATTCATCCGTTTCAACCATCCATATTGTTCTGATTCCCATACCAATAATAATTAGTATAAAAACAATAACAACAAATAGAGTTTTTCTTTTTTGATATGCCCTTATTCTGTACAAATATTCAAGTCTTTTTGTTTATATCATATATAAAACAAAACAAATTATGACTTTTCAAATGCTAATTTGTTCCTCCCGGCACATCTCCGGCACCCGATGTTCCGTCTTCCCCACCATCAGCTCCGTCATTTCCTTCCTCTACTTCACCGGCAATTTCATCCTTGAATTCACCTTCATGGTAGTTAATGTCACCCTCTTCAGGATATATTCCCAGGTGAGCTACCACTCTTGAAAGAATATCACTTGTCATCACAGATGCAAGTTTACTGGAATTGTAATACTGTTCATCATCAATTTCATCAAGCACCACATATGATACCAACTGTGGGTTATCAGCAGGAACACTTCCTATGAAAGAAACTACGAACTTTCTTTCCGTTCTTATTCCTTTCTGTGCTGTTCCGGTTTTGCCGCCCACTTTATATCCTTCGACTGCTGCTGATTTTGCCGTACCGTTTTCAACAACAGACTGTGTGGCCATTTTAAGATAATCACTCGTTTCCTTTGAAACTGTAAGTTTCATAAGTGTATCATCTGCCGAATATACGGAAATTCCATTACTGTCTATTACCTGGCTGACAACATGCGGTCTGTAATAATATCCGCCGTTTACCAGTGATGAATAAGCCGCACACATCTGAACCATCGTAACATTAAACGACTGACCAAAGGTTGACGTTGCAAGTTCCACATCACCCATTTTATCATCTAAAATCAAAATTCCTGCCGCCTCACCCGGAAGATCAATTCCTGTTTTCTGACCATATCCGAAGAATCTCTGGTATTTAAGGAAGGTATCTTTCTGAAGAAGTTCTCCAATATCCATGAGTGCAATGTTACACGACTGCTCAATTGACTGTGTAAGTGTTAATGGTCCGTGACCTCCTCTGTTACTGCATCTTATCGTATAATTGCTTACCTGCCTTGAACCGCCGCAGTCATAAACAGAATCCGTACTTATAAGATTTTCTTCGAGAGCCGCCGCAACAGTAATAAGCTTGTATGTTGAACCCGGTTCATATGTGTCACATACAGTATAATTTCTCCATGTATTTACAAGGGCAACCGACTTTTCCTCATCAGTCATTGTCGCAAGTTCCTCTTCTGTATAAAGAGAACTCAGATTTCTAGGATCATTAAGATTGTATCCCTTGTTGGATGCCATTGCATAAATTTCGCCGGTATTCGGATTCATAAGAATCACCGCAACATTCTTACACTTATACTCATTAAGGAAATTGTTGATTTCATCCTCAACTACCGTCTGGCAAAAAGTATCAATGGTAGATACAACAGTTGCACCATTTACCGGATCTATCTTTGTTTCAACCAGATTCAGCTCATTATCATAATATCCGTAGGACCTTCCCTCTGTACCGTTAAGATAATCATTATAATATTGTTCAATGCCGTATGCACCCGCATTTCCGCTGTTTGTATATCCTATTACATGGCTTGCAAGTGAATCGTACGGATAAACCCTTTTATATACGGTTTCGAAGGTAATGCCTTTGATGTTGCCGTCATCCTCAACCATACTGTTAAATTCTCTTACCTTGCTGTACTCCATGCCCTTTCCAAGAAAAAGATAATATTTTTCACGATTGCTATCATACTTTTCATATAAATCATCATAGTTAAATCCAAATGCTTTTGACAATGCTTCAAGCGTAGGTTTAACATATTTGTCATCTTTTCCCTGACTTATCGTATTCGGGTTCATTATTACATTGTAAGTTGCTTCACATGATGCAAGAGTAACTCCGTTTCTGTCCGTAATCGTTCCTCTCTCATAAGGAATCTCAGCTCCGCTATAGGATAAATGACCTAAGACCGCATTAGAATATCTGACTCCATATGTCTTGTTCAGATATAAAATGCGGCCTGTTAAAATAAGTATCAGTGCAAATATTATAACTACTACCAGTTTAAATTTACGATACATAAATCTGGTAAATATCTTCTTTTTCTTTTCGGTTTTCTTTCTGGTTCTTTCCTTCATAAACACATCCTGCCGGTTCTATCTATTTCTCCGGTACATCCATATATTGCTTTACATAGCCCTCTTTTTCAAGTTCATATGTTACTATCTGATTATCATCAGGATATACCATCCCAAGTTCCGTAACTGCCGTTTCATACACATAACCAATATCTACTGATGCATCTATTTCAGCATAAAGTCCGTCATTATCGGTTTTTAGTTCATTATATTCTCTTGTAAGTGCAGACACATCCGTCTTTGCTTCCGTAATTCTGGCTGATAACGTAAGGTATCCAAGAGCAAACACCAAAATGCATACCAATGATGCTGTGAAAAGTACTGCCGAAAATAAATCTATCCCGAAATTAATTCCTGCCTGTGCCTGCTCTCTTTCCCTATGGCTTTTTTCTGATCTGTTCTTTATTTTTTCAAGCTTAAGCTGATGTTTCTCATCTTCTGTCGAATATTTTCTTGCAAGATTATCATAATTATATACTCTTGCAGTTTTTCTGACATCACTCATTTTCTAACCCCTTTCAAATATTCTCAATTTAGCACTTTTTGATCTGCTGTTAACCTCAAGTTCTTCCTCCGAAGGAAGTATGGGTTTTCTTGTAATAACCTTTCCTTTACTGACCGCCCCGCACATACAAACCGGGAAATCCGGAGGACATGTGCATGGGTTTTCATATTTTTTAAAAGCACTTTTAACAATTCTATCTTCAAGAGAGTGAAATGTTATTATGCAAAGCCTTCCACCCGGATTTAACAACTCTACAAAATCATCCAAAGTATTTCCGAGTACTTCAAGTTCTCTGTTTAGTTCTATCCTTAGTGCCTGAAACGTCTGTTTTGCCGGATGTCCCTTTCCGGCTCTCATTTTCGCTGGTATTGCATTCTTTATTATCTCAGCAAGTTCAAGTGTAGTTTCTACAGGCTTTCTTTCTCTTGCCATCCTTATATGTTTTGCAATATTCTTTGCAAATCTGTCTTCTCCGTAATCTCTGATAATTCTGTATAGTTCTCTTTCAGGATAATCATTTACTATATCATAGGCCGTCATCTTCATGGACTTGTCCATTCGCATATCTAACGGAGCATCTGTTCTGTATGAAAATCCTCTTTCCGGAGTATCCAGCTGAAATGACGAAACTCCCAAATCAATAACTATTCCGTCTAAACCCTTTATGTTTAAGTCTGACATTACGGACTTCATAGACTCATAATTACTTTTTACCGCAGTAAATTTACTTCCAAAACACTTAAGTCTTTCGGATGCGGCTCTAATTGCATCCTCATCCTGATCTATTCCTATGTATCTTCCGTCCTCAGAAAGCATTCCTAAAACTTTCTCCGCATGACCGCCGCCGCCAAGGGTTCCGTCAGCATATATACCGTCCGATTTTACATTCAAACCTTCAACCGTTTCATTAAGCATCACTGAATAGTGATTAAATACCATTTCTTCCATGTCATCTCCCCAAAAATGTTTTAGAAATCTATATTGAACTCGCCAAGACTCTCAGCAATGCTCATAAGGTTATCAACACTGTCAATCTCATCGAATTTTTCCTTATCCCAAAGTTCAATTTTATTTCCTACGCCGACAAAGACAACATTTTTTACCAGTCCTGCCTTTTCCCTCAGTTCCTGAGTGATAAGAATTCTTCCCTGACTGTCAATTTCACACTCAACTGAATTAGCCATCAGTATTCGTTTCATTGTACGTACTTTTTCAAGATTTCCGGGCAGTTCGTTTAGACTTTCAAGAAAAGCGAACCATCTTTCCGCCGGATAAAGCGTAAGGCATCCGTCTATACCGAGACTCAAGAATGGATTTTCACCGATGTTTTTTTTAAACTTCGCCGGAATGATAATACGTCCCTTGGAATCAAGATTGTGACTGTATTTTCCACTGAACTGGTAAGCCATCTCAAATCTCCTTTCTTAAAAATCCCCCACTTTAATGTACTTTTGTGACACAATCCTCCACTTGTCACCACAGCATCATTCTAAACCACTTATTTATAAATTGCAATACCAAATTTCGTAATTAAACCCTCTAATTATAGTGATATTAAAACATCCGTACTTTGTTTAGATTTTTACCCCTAAAAAAATAAATCCGGCAGGTTACACCGCATTAATTGCAATCACCTGTCGGATTATGTAAAAACGATTGATAAATATACCATATTTAAAAATCAAACAACTTCCCGTAACATAAAAAAGGAATCCGAAAACGGATTCCTTTTTTATTATTTACTTCTGTTTAGTTTTCTTTTTATACAATACTATACCTAAAATCACGCTTACAGCCAGCATAATTAATGCAACAAGCTGTGATACTGCTATTCCTGTTCCCCACAGGAACAGCTGGTCTGATCTGATTCCTTCTATAAAAAAGCGGATTAAACCATACCCACCGACATACGTCAGGAACAATTGACCATCAAATTTCTTTCTCTTTGTGATACAAAGAATAAATATCAGAAGACAAAGATTCAGAAAAGATTCATATAAAAACGTCGGATGCACACTTATATACGTTGCACCATCAATAACAACTGCATTATTTCTTATCTCGAGAATTCTTTCTAATGCAGCCTCTTTGCCTTCATAAGCATTTCTCAATGCAGATTCTGAAGTTGACGGATTAAAAAACCAGGATGTATTTCTGACATCAACAAGCATCCTCAGCGGTCCGTCAGAATAAGAACCAAATGCTTCTCTGTTAAAGAAATTTCCCCATCTTCCTATTATCTGTCCCGTAAGCAATCCGACACATGCCGTATCCGCAAACAGCCAGAAGTTCTGTTTTTTTATTTTAGTAAAGACTGCGCACGTTGCTATTCCTCCGATAACTCCTCCATAAATCGCAAGTCCTCCCGTGCGAAGATTGAAGACCGACATCGGATTATCCGCAAAATTCTCCCAATAAAATATTACATAATACAGTCTTGCACAAATTACTGATACAATAATTGCAATGATTGCAAAATCAAGATATATATCCGGATTTTGTCCGGTTCTTTTCGCCTGAAATTCCGCCACAAGATAACCGCATATCATTCCAAAGGCAATGCAGATACCATAATAAGCAATGTCAAATCCAAAAACACTTATTGAATCTCCGACATTTTTCAGACCGATACCTATACCCGGAAAATATATTCCGGTATTCAATAAAACCATATCTGACCCCACTTCTGCTCATCTACACATTAAATCTGAAAAGAACAACATCTCCGTCAAGTACAACATAATCTTTACCCTCAGAACGTACCAGACCTTTTTCCTTTGCTGCGTTAAACCCTCCGCAGGCAACAAGATTATCATAACTTACTATTTCAGCACGAATAAATCCTCTTTCAAAGTCACTATGAATTTTTCCTGCCGCCTGTGGTGCTTTTGTTCCCTTAGTAATTGTCCACGCCTTTGTTTCTTTAGGACCTGCCGTAAGATAGCTTATGAGCCCAAGAAGAGAATAACTTGCCTTAACAAGCTTATCAAGACCTGACTCACTTACTCCTAATTCCTCAAGAAACATTGTCTTTTCTTCTTCATCCAGTTCAGCGATTTCTGCCTCAATCTCAGCACTGATTACAAAAGCTTCAGCACCATCATTTTTTGCATATTCCCTTACTTTCGCAACGTATGAATTTCCTGCGCCATCATCTGCAAGGTCATCTTCCTTAACATTTGCCGCAAAAATAACTTTTTTAGATGTAAGAAGACCATAACTTTTCAAAAGTTCTTCTTCTTCCTCATCTTCTGCTTCATAGCTCTTAGCCTGTTTTCCGTCCTCAAGTAATTCCTTGAGCTTCGTACAGAGTTCATATTCCTTTGCAAGTGCTTTATCATTAGCCTTACCCTTGCTGACTCTTGCGATTCTTCTCTCAACCATCTCAAGATCCGAAAAAACAAGTTCAAGTGTTATTGTTTCAATGTCTCTTACAGGATCTATTGAACCGTCAACATGTACAATATTAGGATCATCAAAACATCTTACCACATGAACTATGGCATCACATTCTCTTATATGAGACAGAAATTGATTTCCAAGTCCCTCACCTTTGCTTGCACCTTTAACAAGTCCGGCGATATCTACAAATTCAATAACTGCCGGTACGATTTTTTCGGAATCATACATTTTTCCAAGAACATCCAGTCTTTCATCCGGCACTGCAACAACACCGACGTTCGGATCTATTGTACAGAAAGGATAATTTGCCATTTCCGCCCCTGCTTTTGTAAGTGAATTAAATAATGTACTTTTTCCGACATTAGGAAGTCCAACGATTCCTAATTTCATAATTTATATACCTCCTTTGAAACTATTGATTTTACTTGTTTT
>CAZNGY010000020.1:0-30257 GCA_964572955.1 uncultured Lachnoclostridium sp. | reverse complement strand
TTTAAGACAATTTAAACTGTTTATCCAGGCAATATCACGTTCATCAAAAATTCTGTGATTATTTTTGTCACGTTTTACATTTGGGACAAGTCCCTGGTTGCAATAAAATTTTAATGTTTCATATGGTAGCTGAGTCTGTTTGCAGGCTTCTTTCATGGTATACATGGTGACCTCCTAAAAAAATAGTACTTGACCGGTAGCTGCTACCGATTGATACAATAGGAGTGTAACATAGAAATAAATTACTTTCAAGGAGGGTTTCAGGATGGAATATAAGTTATTAAGCAATGGTGTTAAAATGCCGCAGCTTGGATATGGAGTTTATCAGGTGACGAAGGATGAATGTGAGCGTTGCGTATTGGATGCATTAAAAGCAGGATACCGTCTGATAGATACGGCACAGTCTTATTTTAATGAGGAGGAAGTTGGTTCGGCGGTAAAGAAAAGCGGGATTCCCCGTGAAGAAATTTTTCTTACAACAAAGGTTTGGATTGAACATTACGGTTATGAAGAATGTAAGGCATCCATTGAAGAATCAATGAGAAAATTACAGGTGGATTATCTGGATTTGTTATTGCTTCATCAACCGTTTGCAGATTACTATGGTGCGTGGAGAGCCTTAGAAGAATATTATGAGGACGGAAAAATTAGGGCTATCGGTATTTCTAATTTTTATCCGGACAGAATGGTTGACATTGCTACATTTGCAAAAATTAAACCAATGATAAATCAGGTAGAAATCCATCCGTATCACAATCAGGAAGAGTCAAAAAAATGGCACGACAAATACGGGATTCAGATGGAGGCATGGGCACCGTTTGGAGAAGGCAGAGGTGACATGTTTACAGACCCGGTACTTTCAGAGATAGGCGCAAAATATGGAAAGACTGTTGCTCAGGTGATTCTCAGATGGCACTTGCAGAGAGGTATTGTAGTTATTCCAAAGTCTGTACATTATGAAAGGATGACGGAAAACTTCAATGTATTTGATTTTGAACTCTCTTCTGAAGATATGGAAAAGATATCCTCTCTTGACAAAAATAAGAGTGCGTTCTTTTCTCATACAGACCCTGGTATGGTAGAATGGTTTGGTAAGATGGTAGAAGAACGAAAAAAACAGTATGACTGTAATAAGGAAAAGAAAAGCTGGTAAAGGAGAAAAAGATGAAAAAAAAAGTTTTAATATTGTCCGGAAGTCCAAGAAAACAGGGGAATTCCGATTTGTTATGTAATGAATTTATGAGAGGTGCTTTAGAGGCGGGACATGAGGTAGAAAAGGTACGAGTACAGGAAAAAAACGTAGCTTGTTGTATGGCGTGTTATGCATGTCGTGATACCGGAATCTGTACAATCAAAGATGATATGGCAGAAATTATGCAGAAAATGATTGATTGTGATGTTATGGTTCTGGCAAGCCCGGTTTATTTTTATTCCATTGATGCCCAGCTTAAAGCAGTTATTGACAGAAGTGTGTGCCGTTGGACAGAGGTTAAAAACAAGGAAATGTATTATATTATGACAGCGGCAGATGGTGAAAGAAGTTCCATGGATACTACGCTTGCATGCTTCAGGGGGTATGCCGATTGTGTGGAAGGTGCAAAAGAAATGGGGGTTATTTATGGTACAGGTGTATATGAAAAAGGAGAAGTTAAAGGAAATCACATAATGAAAGAAGCTTATGAAATGGGGCTTAATATTTAATATGGAGGCTAAAGCAAAGCAGGAAAAAATACTGCATTATACCATGTCTTTTATTGGGGGTATATTTGCTATATATGCATTATTGGAACATTCAAATGTATTTGGGTCTGCTGAAACAAGTAACATGATTCTTCTTGTAAACGATTTGCTGCATTTGGATGGGTATCATATTTTGATACGATTTGTCAGTCTTTTGGTTTATGCTTTTGGTATTATTTTATCAGTTTGGATGGCAAAGAAACATACAAGCATTCAAAAACGGGTATGTATTATTATTGATGGCTTGGCTGCATTGATTCTGGGGATTTTACCTGAAAATATTCATCCGGTTATTGCACTGTATCCGGTTGCATTTGCAATGTCTGTTCAGTGGTGCACATTTCGGGGAGTTTGTGATAATCCCAGTGCAACAACATTCTCCACAGGAAATTTCAGACAGCTTGTAACGATTGGATTTAACTATGCTACAGATAGAAAACGGGAAGATAGATGTAGTATTTTATTCTATGTGATTACAATGTTGTCATTTCATTCAGGTGTTGCCGTTATCTATGTGGTTTGGAATTATATTCCACATAAAAGTATATGGCTTGTGTTTATTCCGCTTGTGTTTGCTTTTGTTCAGGAAACCTTGCCTGATACTAAGAAAACTGTTTCTTATAAAATAATAGCACAAAATGCAGGATGCGAGGATGTATAGAATGGATTTTACCGGAAAAGGAGAGGCATAATGAAAACAAGAGAGGAAGTGTTACGGTATGGTCTGAGTTTTCCGGACACATACACAGATGCACCGTTTCATGATGATAACTGGCAGCTTGTCAGGGTTCGAAGCAGTAAAAAAGCATTTCTATGGACATATGAAAAAGATGCAAGACTTTGTATTAATGTTAAGGTTGACCCGGAATGGAGGGACTTATGGAGAAATACATATGCTGCGGTTATTCCGGGATATCATCAGAATAAGGAGCATTGGAATACAATTATTCTTGATGGAACTGTACCGGAGAATGAAATAAAAAGAATGATTGCTGAAAGTTATGACTTAGTCATGACAAAACGAAAATAAAAATGGTTAATATAAAAAGAAGAATATATATGACGGAAGTATGTCATATACTGACTTTAGAAAGTAAAAAAAACAATATGGAATCTGTTTTGTATTGAATGAAAAGAAAGATTGTCTTATATTTTGTCTTGCTTGAGGTAGAAAAGTAAAAGGAGGGAATAGCCATGAGCAAGACAAGAATAGCAATAATTGATGACACAATGAGAATTGTGAATGTACTTAAGGACATTATTTCGACAGATAAGGATTTTGAACTTGCAGGTACGGCGGATAATGGGGAAGACGGATTAAAACTTATAGAGGAAAAACAGCCGGATGTGGTTTTACTGGATCTTATAATGCCTAAATTAGACGGAATTGGTGTAATGGAAAGACTTAATAAGAATGAACAGTTGGAAAAAAGACCGAGTATTATTGTTGTAAGTGCAATAAGTCAGGACAGGGTTATGGAGAGTGCATTTGCATTGGGAGCAGAGTATTACATTTTAAAACCATTTGATTCAGCAACTATTCTTAACAGAATACATCAGGTAAGAGGTAATATAAGTTTAAGAAGCCAGCTTCAATATCATGGAAACACATCCAGAGAGCAGATAAAGGAAAGAGATTTAGAAACAGACGTAACTAATATTATACATGAGATAGGAGTGCCGGCACATATAAAGGGATATCAGTATCTGAGAGAAGCAATAATGCTTTCGGTAAACGATGCGGATATGCTTAATTCGATAACAAAACAACTTTATCCGTCAATAGCCAAAAACTATAAAACCACACCGAGTCGTGTGGAAAGGGCAATCAGACATGCAATTGAAGTAGCATGGGGAAGAGGCAAGATTGATACGATAAATGAACTTTTCGGATATACGGTTGATGCTTCAAAAGGAAAGCCGACAAATTCCGAGTTTGTTGCTCTTATAGCCGATAAAATCAGATTAGAGTATAAATTTCGCACATAGTTAAAATATACGTCTTTTAAAAAAACTGCTGCTGTGTTATAATGAGATGCATAAGTAGGTTGAAGCTTTCCCTACACAGGAGGAGATATGAAAAAGATTTTATTTGTTGCATCGGAGTGTGTACCGTTTATTAAAACAGGAGGACTTGCAGATGTTGTAGGTTCACTTCCAAAGTATATTAATAAAGAAGAATTTGAAATCAGGGTCATGATACCTAACTATCAGGCGATTCCTGCAAAATTCAAAGAGCAGATGAAATATAAAACACATTTTTATATGAATCTGGCATGGCGTACTCAGTATGTCGGAATACTTGAAATGGAATATGAAGGGGTTACATTCTATTTCATAGATAATGAATTTTATTTCGCCGGAGATAAACCTTATGGTGAGATTTATCAGGATATTGAAAAGTTTGCATTCTTTTCAAAAGCAGCTCTCTCGGCACTTCCTGCAATAGATTTCAGACCTGACATAATACATTGTCATGACTGGCAGACTGGTCTTATTCCGGTAATGCTTCATGATGCATTCCAGAATAACGAGTTTTATCGTGGGATTAAAACGATAATGACAATACATAATCTTAAATTTCAGGGTGTGTGGGATAAGAAAACCGTTATGGATATAACGGGACTGCCGGCATATTATTTTACTCCTGATAAGCTGGAAGCTTATGGAGACGCAAACTATCTTAAGGGCGGAATAGTGTATGCAGACATGGTAACAACTGTAAGTCAGACATATGCTGATGAAATAAAGACACCGTTTTACGGAGAGGGACTTGATGGTCTCATGAATGCAAGAAGTAATTCCCTGCGTGGTATCGTAAACGGTCTTGATTACAATGAATGGAATCCTGAAACGGATAAATTCATATATCATAATTATAATGCAGTTAATTTCCGAAAGGAAAAGGCAAAAAATAAGAAAGAACTTCAAAAGGAACTTGGACTTGAAGTAAATGATAAGATTTTTACGGTCGGAATAGTCTCAAGACTTACAGATCAGAAGGGGCTTGACCTTGTAGATTATGTAATTGAGGAAATCTGTGCTCCGGATATGCAATTTATAATTCTTGGTACGGGAGATCCTAAGTACGAGAACCTTTTCAGACATTATGAATGGAAGTATAAGAACAGGGTTTCGGCGAACATATACTACAATAATGAGCGTTCTCATAAAATATATGCGGCATGTGATGCATATCTGATGCCGTCACTTTTTGAGCCATGCGGTCTCAGTCAGCTGATGAGCCTGCGCTATGGTACTGTTCCGATTGTCAGGGAAACAGGCGGTCTTAAGGATACTGTTGAACCTTACAATCAGTATGAAAATACAGGTACCGGTTTCAGTTTCAGAAATTATAATGCACATGAAATGCTTAATGCGATAAGGTATGCAAAGGATGTGTACTATAATAAAAAACGTGAGTGGAACAAAATTGTTGACAGAGGAATGGCAAAAGACTTCTCCTGGTGTAATTCGGCAGGACAGTATGAAGATCTTTATCGTTACATGTAAATATTTTTTCAGCGGATTCCCACGACAGAAATGCCGTGGGAATTTGGCATGTTTTGGAATCAACCAAAATAGTCTGTTATAAAGGCATTTGCAGGTAAAATACCGGCAATGATTATCGGAGGTAACAATGAAAATATCAAAGCTTATCAGTCGTTTTAAGTTTTCGGTGATAAAAGGTGATATCGAAAATGAAATAACAGAGCTTGTTTATGATTCAAGAAAGGTAACAAAAGGATGCATTTTTGTATGTATACCGGGAACCGTTAAAGACGGACATGATTTTATTCCGATGGCACTTGAAAAGGGTGCGGTGGCATTTGTAGTCACAAAGGATGTTGAAATAGACAAAGATGTGACTGTCATAAAAACGGAAGACGCCAGACTTGCACTTGCGCATATGAGTGCAGCATATTTTGATTATCCGGCTGAGAAACTTATGACAATTGGAATAACCGGTACTAAAGGTAAAACCACAACTTCATTTATGGTTTATAACGTACTTAATCATGCCGGAATAAAAACAGGACTCATTGGAACAATAGAAACAATAATAGGTGACAAACATATACCTTCATGTAATTCAACTCCTGAAAGCTATATTGTACAGCAATATTTTGCGGAGATGGTAGAATCAGGAATAAAAGCAGTAGTAATGGAAGTGAGTTCGCAGGGACTCAAAATGAAACGTGTTGAAGGAATTAATTATGATATCGGAGTGTTTATGAATCTTGAACCCGATCATATCGGCGGGAATGAGCATCCGGATTTTGAGGATTATCTTGCATGTAAAAGACTGCTGTTTAGCAGATGTAAGGTTGGTATCGGAAATCGGGATGATTTACATTTTGAGGAAATGATGGAGGGTCATACATGCCGATTGCTGACCCTGGGAATGAGAAGTGACTGTGATTACAGAGCCTCTGAAATCGAATTGGTAGGAACCGGTACAGGTAAAACGATTCAAGGAATTTCGGCAGGTGTTAAGTATAGGGCAGGCGGAAAACTTGAGATGGATGTAGTGTTGGATATTCCGGGGAGATTTACCGTATATAATTCACTTACGGCACTTGCAATATGTGATGTGCTCGGAGTTGATAAGGATGTCATTTTCGGTAGACTGCGTGATGTTAAAATAAAAGGCAGGGCAGAAACCGTTCCTGTATCCGACAGGTTCAGCATAATGGTCGATTATGCACATAATGAAATGTCATTGAGAAGTCTTTTGACAACATTGAGAGAGTACAATCCCGGAAGATTGGTATGTATTTTCGGATGCGGTGGAAATCGCTCAAGAGACAGGAGATATACGATGGGTCGTGTGAGCGGAGAACTCAGCGATCTGACAATTATTACTTCGGATAATCCGAGATTTGAGGAGCCGTCAGCAATTATTGATGATATAGTTACCGGGATTAAAGAGGTTAAGAACCCGAATTATGTGATTATAGAAGACAGATATGAAGCAGTTAAATATGCTGTTAAGAATGCACTTCCCGGCGATTTGATTATTGTTGCAGGGAAAGGACACGAGGATTATCAGGAGATTAAAGGCGTTAAATATCATATGGATGACAAAGAACTGATAATTAAGGCGGCAGAGGAAATTAAGGAGGAACAAGGGTAAATATATGGGAATACTAACGGTTAAAGAAATAGCCGATATGATGGGTGGAACCATTTTGGAGGGAGACCCGTGCATAACGATAAGTGATTATAGTTATTCGTCTAAAGAGGGAGATGCACAGACACTTTTTCTGCCGATAGTGGGTGAGAAAAAGGATGCACATGATTTTATACATGATGCAGAGGCTCACGGAATGGTTGCTACGGTTACGGAAAGAGGCTGTGCGGAGGAAAATACAACAGCAATGACTTATATTGCGGTAGACAGTACAAAAACAGCAATACAGAGGCTGGGCGAGAGATACCGCAAATGCTTTGATATACCGTGTATAGGAATAACCGGCAGTGTCGGTAAAACAACTACAAAGGAAATGATAGGTTCAGCACTTGAAAGAAGCTTCAGAACGGTAAAAACCGAAGGAAACAAAAATGGTCAGCTTGGTGTACCGCTGATGTGTCTCAGAGCTGATGAGGATACGGAATGTCTTGTGCTTGAAATGGGGGTTAGCGAGATAGGTGAAATGAAAAACATCTGTCGTGTAGCTTCTCCTACACAGGCGGTTGTTACCAATATAGGAATGTCTCATATAGGAAACTTTGGATGCAGAGAAAATACAAGAAGAGAAAAACTTGCCATTGTTGAAAAAATGAGTGAGTCCGGAGTTCTTCTTTTGAATGGGGAAGATGAATTCCTGGCAGAGATAACTCCGGGGTCACCAAATCAAAAAGATCTTAATGATGTTCTTCTTTACAATGAAACAAGGGAAGTTTTAGGTAAAATAAAGAGATACAGTTACGGATTCAGTAAATGGTGTGATTTTCGTGCAGAAAATATTGAATCGGAAACAGACGGTGAATGCTTCGAGTGGGTTCACAAGGATATAAGAAAAAAAATCAGGCTTAATGTCAGTGGCAGACATAATATATTAAATGCTGTTGCCGCAATGGCACTTGCATATATAAATAAAGCAGATCTTAATGAAGCCGTGGCAGGACTCAGACATTATGAGCCGATGGCAATGAGAGGAAGTGTTGAAAAATTAAAAAATGACATATGGCTTGTGGACGATTCCTATAATGCAAGTCCGGATTCCATGAGAAGCGGTCTTGAAATACTTGGAAAGATTAAAAATCCGGGCAGGAAGATAGCAGTTCTTGCGGATATGCTTGAACTTGGAGAGTATTCAGCCGAGTGTCATAAAAAAGTCGGGGAATATGTTGTTCATTCAGAGACAGATCTTCTTTGTGCAATCGGATCGGAATCAAGAATAATGGCAGAATATGTCATTATGTCGGGGAAAACTTCGGTAATCCATTTTGAAACAAGGGAAGAAGCAGTGGAATACCTTATCAGGGAAGTCAGACCCGGAGATGCCGTTTTGTGCAAAGGAAGTCGGGGAATGGGGCTTGATAAAATAGCAAAAGTATTTAGGGATATTGCTGAAAAAACAGAGCAGAAGGCATAATGACCGGAGGTGAAAATTTTGAGGTACGCAGATGTTGTAATAGTGGATAAAGCATCTTCAAGTATTGATAAATCATTTACTTACGGAATACCGGAAGAAATTGATTCGGAAATTATGCCGGGTACACCGGTAATGATTCCATTCGGCAGTGGAAACCGGTTAAGAAGGGGATATGTGGTCGGAATAAAAAGCCGCAAGCCGGATGTGGACTTTCCGATAAAGTTTATCGAAAGCCGTGTGGACAGAGGACTAGATATTGAAGATGAACTTATGGCTGTTGCCTATCACATGAAGAGTTTTTACGGCGGCATGATTAAGGATTCACTTAATACGGTAATACCGGTAAAGACATCTGTAAGCAAACGTGGTGCTACAGCTAAAGAAGCTTTTCCGGAACTTGCGGAATTAAGAAAGCTTTATCCTGAAGGTGACGGAAAAAGAATAGTATTAAATGGTGAACAACAGCAGGCTTGTAACAAAATACAAAGAGACATGGAACAGGGGATTTTTAAAACATATCTTCTGTTTGGTATAACCGGCAGCGGAAAAACTGAAGTGTATATCGAAGCAATACGAAACTGCATTCGAATGGGAAAACAGGCGATAGTACTTATTCCTGAAATTTCGTTGACGTATCAGACGGTAAAAAGATTCGCACTAGCGTTTGGAAACAGCGTGGCATTCAGCCATTCAAAACTCAGTAAAGGAGAAAGATACATACAAAGCCAAAAGGCTCGGAACGGTGAAATAAGTATAATGATAGGTCCGAGGTCGGCTTTATTTACACCTTTTAAAAAACTGGGACTCATAATAGTGGACGAGGAGCATGAGGCAAGTTATAAATCAGAAACTACACCGAAATATCATGCTGTTGAAGTTGCAAAATGGAGAGCCGATCTTTGCGAAGCTTCCGTTATTTTAGGTTCGGCAACACCATCAGTTGATTCATACCGTAAGGCAGAGAATGGAGAATATGAGCTTCTTAAATTAAATAACAGAGCAGGGAATGCAAAGCTTCCGAAAGCATATATTGTTGATTTAAGACAGGAATTAAAGAACGGAAATCGTACGGTTTTTTCGAACCTGTTATGGGAAAAGATTAATGATAGGCTGGAAAAGCGGCAGCAGATAATGCTTTTTATCAATAGGAGAGGATATTCAGGAATGATTACATGCAGAAGCTGTGGTCATGTCAGTAAGTGTCCTCATTGTGACATATCTCTGACCCTGCATAATGATGGCGGGCTGCATTGTCATTATTGCGGTTATAAAGAGCTAAAAACAAAAAATTGTCCTATATGTGGTTCTCCTTTTTATGGGGGATTCGGAACAGGTACACAAAAAATAGAAGAGGCAGTAAGAAAATCTTTTCCAAATGCCCGGGTTTTGAGAATGGATGCTGACACAACTTCAAAAAAAGGGGATTTTGAGAAAATACTGTCAAAGTTCCATAACAGGGAGGCAGATATTCTGATAGGAACACAGATGATTGTAAAAGGACATGACTTCCCCAATGTTACGCTGGTTGGAATACTGGCAGCTGATCTTTCGTTATATGCTAATGATTATCGCGCAGCAGAAAGAACATATCAGCTTATTTCCCAATGTGCGGGAAGGGCAGGAAGGGGCGGCTTGGATGGTGAAGTTGTAATACAGACCTATAATCCGCAGCACTATTGTATCCAAACGGCGGCTGATAACGATTATGAGGGATTTTATAATCAGGAAATAATGTACAGACGTATAGGTAAATATCCGCCGGCCGGGAATATGTGTGTCATATTTATTCAATCGTCATCTGAGGACGTTAACGAGCAGATATGTCAAAAACTTACATATTCGATATCTGAATATGAAAAGAGAATGGAGCAGAAATTTAAAGTTACGGGACCTGTTCCTGCAAGTATAAAAAAGGTGTCGGATGTATATAGGCATGTGATATATGTTAAAGATGAAGATTATCTTAAGCTTGTGGGACTTAAAGACGGTCTTGAATTCTTTATAAAGAAACAGAACATAAAAGATGCGATTGTATCTTTTGATTTTAATCCGATGAACGGATATTGACTTTTAGGAGGACGAAATGGCAATAAGAAACATAAGAACTCAGGGAGACCCTATTTTAGAGAAAAAGTGTAAGACAGTTACGGAGATGACTGAAAGGACAAGCAGTCTCATAGATGATATGCTTGATACAATGTATAAGTCCCAGGGAGTAGGACTTGCAGCACCTCAGGTCGGTATTTTGAGAAGAATCTGTGTAATAGATGTATCAGAGGAAGGAAATGAACCTATCTGCCTTATTAATCCTGTGATTACGGAATATTCAGACGAAGTCCAGACTGGATATGAAGGATGTCTTTCTGTTCCTGATAAAAGCGGAGTGGTCACAAGGGCGATGAAAGTAAAAGTTGAGGCTTTAGACAGGGATATGAATCCGATTACAATAGAAGGTGAGGAACTTCTGGCAAGAGCACTTCAGCATGAAATTGACCATTTGGACGGGAAGTTGTATGTAGAGCTTGTTGAGGGAAGACTCTATAATAATTCGGAGCTTGAATAAAACGAGGTGACAAATGAGAATAATTTACATGGGAACACCTGAAATAGCATCGGTGATTTTGGAAAACATGCTTAAAAGAAACGAGGATGAGATTGTTCTGGTTGTAACACAGCCGGACAGACCCCGTGGCAGAGGACATGATATAGCGATGTCTGAGGTGAAAAAAACTGCGCTTAAAGCGGAAATTCCGATATATCAGCCTGAAAAAATCAGGGAGCCGGAGTGCATTCAGTATTTAAAGGAATATAAGCCGGATATGATTGTTGTGGCTGCATTCGGTCAGATACTGCCAAAGGAAATACTTGAAATGGCACCTTTAGGATGTTTAAATGTTCATGCATCACTGTTGCCGGAATACAGGGGAGCTGCCCCTATTCAGTGGGCGATTATCGATGGTAAGGAAAAAACCGGAATTACGATCATGAGAATGGATGAGGGACTTGATACCGGTGATATGATAGTGAAAAGAGAGGTTCCTATCTCTGACAGAGAAACAGGAGAAAGTCTTCATGACAAGCTTGCGGGTGAAGGGGAAGATGTACTTTATGAAGCAATACATCTTATAAAGGAAGGACGTGCCGAATATATTCCTCAGGGAGATGCAGTGACTCATTATGCATCAATGCTGAATAAGAAGATGGGACTGATTGATTTTACATGTCCGGCAGATGAAATAGAAAGATTGATCAGAGGGCTTAATCCATGGCCGTCAGCATATACTTACCTGAATGGCAAAATGCTGAAGATACTGCTTGCGGAGGTCTGCGAAGCAGGCGAGGACAAAACACCGGGAAAAGTTTACGATGTTGATAAAACAGGATTTTCCATTATGTGTTCAGAGAAAGGAATAAGAGTAAAGATGCTTCAGCCGGAAGGCAGAAAAGTTATGAGTGCAGCTGAGTATGTAAGAGGAAAAAATCCGGATGGAGTTATATTCGGAAATTGAAAACTTTGGAGGAACAATGACCGAAAGAGAAGTTTGCTATAGAGCTTTAATGCAGATACACACTGACGGAGTTTTGTGCCATAAAGCAATTAAAAAATGTCTTGACGGGTGTGATAAAAGCGGAGAACAGATAAACAAACCGTTTATAAAGAAACTTGTGAACGGAGTGACGGAAAGATATCTGACTTTATGTAAGGTTATATCATTTCAGTCGGGGCGTTCTGTCGAAAAAATAAAACCGGGAATAAGAGTTATTTTGGCAATGGGGCTTTATCAGGCTTATTACATGAATGTGCCTCGTTCAGCAGCCTGTAATGAAAGCGTAAAACTTGCAAAAAAGCATAATATGGGCGGATTATCAGGTTTTGTAAACGGAGTACTGAGAAGATTTTTTGATAAGTATGACAGTTTGGAGGCGTTCTTTGAAGAACAGGAAAATAATCTTGATTTGTGCCGGAGATTTGAGCTTAGATATTCATGTCCGTCATGGATCGTGAGCAGGTTTATTGATGAGTATGGAAAAAGCCGTACAGAGAAAATACTGGACTGTTCTTTAAAGGAAAGCAAAACTTTTATTTATGGAATTCATAAAAACATAAATTCGGCAGAATTGAAGCCTATGTTGGAAGAAGAAGGAATCCGTATTACTGAAAGGAATGAATGTGCCGGAGCATTCATGATTGAAAATGCATCAGAAATAGCGGTGACAGAAAGTTTCAAAAAAGGACTTTTCATAATCCAGGATATCAGTTCGATGATGGCCGGGGAAATCATCCCTTGTATGGAGAATGCAGAGGTTCTTGACATGTGTGCTGCTCCAGGAGGAAAGACGATACATGCGGCAGACAGACTTCGTAATGTTGACTCCCGGATTATTGCGTGTGACATAAGTAAAAGCAAAACTGCATATATAGAAGAAGCGGTTAACAGAACAGGTTTTGAAAATGTTCATGTAATGGTAAATGATGCTTCTATATACAGAGAAGAATTTGGAGAGCGTTTTGATTTAATAATTGCAGATCTTCCATGTTCAGGTCTTGGTGTTATAGGCAGAAAACCGGATATCAAATACAAAACCAAACCGGAAGATATTGCAGAACTTGCTTCGTTGCAGAGGAAAATGCTTGAAAATGCTTTCAGGTATCTAAAAAAAGACGGCTATCTTGTTTTTAGTACATGTACGCTTACGAGAGAAGAAAACCATGATAACTGCGAATTTATACTGAAAAATGGTTTCACAAAGGTTGATATCAGGGAAAAACTTGACAAAACAATGTGTGTCTATTTAAAATCGGATAGTTATCTTGAAATTCTACCGAATGAAGAACATGATGGCTTCTTTGCGGCAGTATTTAAAAAAGCGGAATGAGACGTCATGTATTTATGACTGAAAGGCAGATATATGATTGACATTAAATCCTTTAATAAGGAAGAATTGACAAAATATATTAAGGAACTCGGGTTTCCGGCATACAGAGGTGAACAGCTTTACAGATGGATTCATGTGAATCTGGCAGAGAGTTATGACGGAATGAATAATATTCCCAAGGATATGAAGCAAAGACTTAAAGGGGATGCTGATCTAACGGTATTTAAAACCCTTGCCTGTCTGGAGTCGGAGAAAGGGGATACAAAAAAGTATCTTTTCGGGATGAAGGACGGAAATGCAATTGAGAGTGTGTTGATGAAATATCATCATGGGAATTCAGTATGTATAAGTTCACAGGCAGGGTGCCGTATGGGGTGCAGATTCTGTGCATCCACTATTGGAGGACTTGTGAGAAATCTGACACCGGCAGAAATGCTTGAACAGGTGTATTCGATTACCAGGGAATCAGGGGAGAGAGTGAGTAATATAGTAATTATGGGAAGCGGCGAACCGCTTGATAATTATGAAACACTGCTCAAATTTATTGAACTTGTTACCAATGCAGACGGTTTGAATATCAGTCAGAGAAATATTACGGTATCCACATGCGGACTGGTTCCGGAAATAAAGAAACTGGCGGATGCTAAACTAAGCATAACACTGGCAATAAGTCTTCATGCGTATACGGACGAAAAAAGACGTGAGATTATGCCGATTGCAAGAAAGTATTCGATAAGTGAGCTGCTGGATGCATGCCGGTATTATTTCAATACTACAGGAAGAAGAATTAGTTTTGAGTACAGCCTTATATCAGGGGTAAATGATTCACAGACTGATGCAGAGGGACTCTCAGAACTTCTCAGGAATATGAAAGGGCATGTTAATCTTATTCCGGTTAATCCTGTAAAGGAACGTAGTTTTAAACGTACAGAGTTTAAGAATGTGTTACAATTTAAACAAATACTTGAAAAAAATGGATTAAATGTTACTATAAGAAGGGAAATGGGCGCTGATATCAATGCGGCGTGCGGACAGCTTCGCAGAAGCTATGAGCAAGGAATGAAGGGAGAAACGGATGAAGGCGTATGCAATAACTGATAAAGGTATGAAGCGTACAATGAATCAGGATACTTTTGTATGTTCAGAAGAACCTGTTGGAAAACTTCCGAATTGCTTTATAGTAGCTGATGGAATGGGTGGTCATAATGCAGGAGACATTGCTTCGAAATTTGTTGTTGAAAGTTTTTTATCACATGTAAAGCAGAGCAGTGAAAGGACGCTTATACAGACAATAGAGGAAGCTGTAAAATCAGCTAATGAGGAACTTATCGCAAAAGCGATGGAAATAAAAGAACTTGATGGAATGGGAACAACGTTTGTTCTTGCATGTGTAGATGAGGATAATAATTTAATTGCAGCCAATATTGGTGACAGCAGACTTTACTATATGCAGGATGGAAAAATCAGACAGATAACCAAGGATCATTCGTTGGTTGCCGAAATGGTAAGAAAAGGTGAAATCCGGAGAGAGGAAGCACGTTTTCATCCTCAGAAAAATGTTGTTTTAAGGGCGATAAGTACAAGAAATGTTGTATCACCGGATTTTTATAAAGTAAAAGTAACAAAAGGCAGCTATTGTCTGCTTTGTTCGGATGGATTGTCCGATATGCTTGATGAATCCGAAATACTTAAAATAGTTGACGAGTATGAGGAAGTAAGTGATATAGCAGAAAAAATGATAGTTCTTGCCAATGAGAACGGAGGCAAAGACAATATCACTCTGATTTTAATAAAGATTTGATTTGAGGCTAAGGCCGGAAAGGACGTACAGACAAATGACTATGGTTAAAGCAGGTTTATTTATAAGTGAACGCTATGAAATCATTGCCAATATAGGCTCTGGCGGAACAGCGGACGTTTATAAAGCTAAGGACCACAGACTGAACAGATTTGTTGCTATTAAAATTCTCAGACGCAGTTTTACGGGAGACAGTAAAATAGTTGCAAAATTCAGACAGGAGGCTCAATCTTGTGCAGGACTTACTCATCCAAACATTGTAAGTGTGTATGATGTAGGCAATGACGGGGAGCTTCATTATATAGTGATGGAGCTTATTGAGGGTATAACCCTTAAGAAATTTATTGAGAAGAAAGGCAGACTTGAAATCAAGGAAGCGGTGGGTATTGCGATTCAGATTGCACAGGGGCTTGATGCAGCTCATGCTAATCATGTGGTACATCGTGATATTAAACCGCAGAATATTATTATTTCAAGAGAAGGTAAAGTTAAAGTAACTGATTTCGGAATTGCAAGGGCAACATTCGGAACGAGTTCAAACACAATTAATCAGGCACCTGTCGGTTCGGTACATTATCTTTCACCAGAGCAGGCAAGAGGAGGGTTCAGTGACGAAAGATCTGACATCTATTCTCTTGGTGTAACAATTTACGAAATGCTTTCCGGAAGAGTTCCTTTTACGGGAGACAATAATGTTTCGGTTGCATTGCTTCACATTCAGGGAGAAGCGGTTCCGCTTCATGAACTTAATCCTGATGTTACTCCTTCAATTGAGAAGATAGTGGCAAAGTGTATGCAGAAAAAACCTGAAAGAAGATATTTTTCTGCAGCAGAACTTATTAAGGATCTTAAAGTTGCAATGGTAAATCCTAGTGGTGATTTTGTTAAAATTGCAACTCCTAGGGTTTCCAATTCACCAACCATCAACATGACAGATGCTGAACTTAGGGAGATTAAGAGTCAGACTCATTCAGAACCGGCATACGATGATTATGATGATTACGACAATGAACCGGAAGAAGAAATTGATGATGATGATGAACTGGATACGGTAAATACAAAAAAGGAAAAGATAATAATCATTTCAATGATTTGTGTGGTTCTGCTTTTTCTTGGGGTTATCATTTACTTTGTTGCAAGTAAATTTCAACTTTTCGGAGGCGGCAACGATCCGGGAGTCGTTGAAACGACAAAGTTAAGTAATGCAGATATTGTTAAGCTTATGGCAATGGATTATACTCTTGAAGATCTCCAGAAGGAGCTCAAAGATAATTATAACATAAGTGACTTCGTTACGAAGCCAAAGCACAGTGATACCGTAGAATCAGGTCATATTATTTCAATTTACTATGAGTCAGACAGTCTTGTTGTGGAAATAAGCAGTGGTGTACAGCCTGTAGATACGGTAGAAATGCCGGATGTAAGGGGAAAGGATCTTGCGGAAGCTACAAGAATGCTTAAGGCTTTATCGGAAGACTTTACAATTTTCTCCAGGGCAAGTGAGGAAAATACCGATAATCCTGTAAATGAGGTAATAGAGCAGAGCATAGAAGCAGGTACTGATATTTCGTTTGATTCTGAAATCACTCTGATTTACAGTATTGGTCCGGAACAGCTTGTTGTTCCTGATGTTTCAAATTATACCAAAGCAATGCTTGACACACAGTTTGGTGAACAGTTTACATTTAAGTATGAATATGATATAGAAAATGATTATCCTACAAATGATCCGGATGTGGCAGTAAAAACAGATCCGGAAATAGGTTCTCCTATTAAAAAGGGTGATACACTTACGGTTTATCTTTCATCAACATATGTATATGTTCCATCAGTAACCGGAAAAACCGAAAGTGATGCAAAAGCAGCGTTGGAAGCAAAGGGATTTAAGGTAAGTATTACTGAAAGTTACAGTAGTACGGTGACAAAAGGCTGTGTAGTATCGCAAGATTTGTCAGAGGGTGCGTCAGTACAGAGAGGTTCAACGGTAGCAATTACGGTATCTAAGGGTGCTGAACCTACAGAAGCACCAAAGCCAACGACGGAACCTACACCGACAGTTACTCAAAAACCTGCAGAACCTGAAAATACACCGACACCAAATGAAGGAGACTCTTCATTTGACGGAGAAACGGAATAAGGAACGGATTACCATATTATGGGTGAGAAACTAAAAGGAAAAATAGTCAAAGGAATAGCAGGATTTTATTATCTTTACTCCGAAGGGCATGGAGTGTATGAATGTAAAGCAAAGGGTGCATTCAGAAATAAATCAATAAAACCGCTCGCCGGAGATTATGCAGAATTTTATGTATTGGATGAGGAAAATAAAAAGGGGAGTATCGAACAGATACTTCTCAGAAAGAATTCACTTATCAGGCCTGCGGTGGCAAATATAGATCAGGCAGTCGTTGTTTTTGCTGCAGCAAGCCCTGAACCTCATTTAAATCTCTTGGACAGATTTCTTATCCAGATGAATTCTAAAGGTATTCCGGTAATAATAGTTTTTAATAAAACGGATCTTGTTGACAGAGAGTTCGTTGAAAGATTGCAGAGTATCTATCAAAAAGCCGGTTATCGGGTAATCGGAATGCAGGCGAAATCGTCTGTAGGAATTGATGAATTACGACAGGTATTAGAGGGTAAAACATCAGTTTTGGCCGGTCCGAGTGGTGTAGGAAAGTCAACGATTATGAATTTGTGCCAACCGGATGCAGGTATGATAACAGGAGATATAAGCAGGAAGATACAAAGAGGAAAGAATACAACAAGGCATACGGAGCTTGTTCATATAAGCAGAGATACATATTTGGTTGATACACCGGGATTTTCCAGTCTTTATATAGACGATATACCGGCTTCAGAGATTTTCAGATATTATCCTGAAATGCTTGAAAATGAGGGGAAGTGTCGTTTCTCAGGCTGTGCTCATATAAAGGAACCTGACTGTGGGATAAAAAAAGCTTTACAGGAGGGGAAGATAGCAGGCGAAAGGTATGAAAATTATTGCAAGTTGTATAGTGAAGCAATGAATAGAAAAAAATACTGATAGTATGAGAAGAAAAGGGGATTATATGAAAAAGAAACTCTCACCGTCTATTCTTGCAGCAGACTTTAACAGACTGGGAGAACAGATTCAAATAGTAAGTGAAAATGGAGCGGAGTACTTACACATTGATGTAATGGATGGCTTTTTTGTTCCAAGCATATCGTTTGGAATGCCTCTTATTAAGTCTATTCGTAAGGAGAGCAGTCTTATTTTTGATACTCACCTTATGATAATGGAGCCAATCCGGTATATAGATGACATTGCAGATTGTGGTGCAGACATAATAACTGTTCATTATGAGGCTTGTGAAGATTTGTATGCTACAATTGAAAAAATAAAGAGACGTGGGATAAAGGCAGGAATATCAATTAAGCCGGGAACCTCGGTTGATAAACTGATACCTTATCTCGGAATGATTGACCTTATACTTGTAATGTCAGTGGAACCGGGATTTGGAGGACAAAAATTCATTGATGATTCGCTGAGACGAATCAGTGATATAAAAGCATTAATTTCCGGGATGGATAATCCTCCGGAGATAGAAGTTGACGGCGGTATAAATCTTGATAATGTAGAAGCGGTTCTTGATTCAGGAACAGATGTAATAGTTGCCGGCAGTGCGGTTTTCGGAAAAGAGATTGCTGAAAATACGAAACGGTTTATAAAAATCCTAAAAGAACATGAGAGTTAAATAAAAAAAGCGGATGCAAAGCATCCGCTTTTTTATCTTACCATAAAGTTGTTAATTTTTATCTCTTTAAAATGTAGTCGATGTAACAATATACAATTAAAGAAAGCTTACGATCGGCAAGAATCTTGTCAATTTCTAAGTCCTTAATTAAGTATTCAATAGCAACAAGATTGTTATTGATGTAGTCAATAAGGAAAACATCAACAGGAAAATGACTGAAATCAGAAACAGCTTTAAGTGATTCAAATTTAATCATTGCGTTTCCGGACTCAATGTTTTTGTAAGAATCGGATGAAATACCACAGATGTCGGAGAACATTTCAGGTTTGAGATTTCTCTGACGACGATACTTTCTGATTCTGTAACCAACATTCTTTTTTTCAGCATCATAGACGGAATCTTTTCCGGCAATGATGCTTAAAAGGTTAAAAAGACCTACTCTCTGTTCGTTGGTCATTTCACAGAGGCTTTCGTGAAGATTAGCAGGAATATCTCCTATGACATATTCATCTGTTAATAATGGCGATACAGGAATTCCGTAGAAATTAACTATACGGAGAATCTTGTCAAGTGATGGCTTAGCCTTGCCATTTTCAATTGCGCTGTAGTGTGATTTGCTGATATTACAGTAATCACATAACTCTTCCTGAGTTACTCCAGATTTTTCTCTCTGGATTCGTAAATTTTCTCCCAGTAACTGGTAATTTATTAAGTTTTTCATATTCTACACCTGCATGATTTATTTTTATGGTTTCATTTTAATTAAAAAAATAAATATTGTCGTTAGTCTAACAAATTATCCTTAACATTATTTACACTTTTTTTGAAAAAATTTCATTTTGGGTCGTGTTTTTGATGTTTTAGGACACTGTCGATAAAAATTTGAAAAACAAAATAATTTTTTTTTTGATATCATAACTTATAAATTATTTAAAGAAGATTCATTGTGGAAAGAAATAAAATCTGAGGATTTTCCTTCTGTTTCAAAAATAATTATTTTGTTGATTCCATTTTTTAAAAGAGGAGCAGGGAGATATAGCCTTTTTTGAGGACCTAAATCCCAAAAACGTCCTAAATTGAAGCCATTTACAAAAACGACTCCTTTACCAAAGTTTTCAGTATCAATGAAAGTATCGGCAGGGTCATTAATAAGTAAATCAAATTCGTAAAAGGCAGGGACATTTTCTTTATAGTCAAGATCAAAATTTATACATTCAATCTGTTCGGATGAAAAATGAAGAGGGTAGATTTCAAAACCGAAATGACGGTGGTCATTTATTTTAACTCCGTTTAAAATTCCTTTACGCTGTTGTTCGAGTCCCGTTCCGAAATTTTCACGTCCTGTGTTTTCTACCAGGAGTTCTATAGTCCCGCCTTTAGATTTTTCGTTAAATTCAAATTCGTCTCCAATATTTTCATTTTCTGCCGTGAATGCATAGCAGCCGTTTCTTAGGCATATTACCCTGTCTGCTGCATTTTCACATCTTATGTTAAGTATGTTTTCATTATCGTTGTTTGATATAAGATACAGAACGTAACCGTAATAGCAGTCAATATCTTCAAAACTAAGAGGAAAATTTGAAATTACAGGATTAGATATGTTTTTTAGAGTACTTAAAAGACTCACCTTTTTACTGCATTTTATTCGTCCATAGTTTCTGCATGGTATGTATGTAGAAAGAGGTATATTTTTAATTTTATTATATTTAGATATGATATCTCTGCACATTTCGTATTTTTTTGTAATACGTCCGTCTTCGGTAAGAGGAGCATCATATTCATAAGAAGTAATATCTGCTGTTTTACTTCCTCCGTTTCTTCCGGCCATGAAACCAAAGTTGGTTCCGCCTTCAAACATATAAAAGTTTATACTTCCCCTTTTAAGGAGTTCATCAAGTTCATGGGCAACGGTTTCGGGCGAGGTCGTGTGATGTTCTTCGCCCCACGCATCAAACCAGCCGTTCCAAAATTCCATGCACATTAAAGGCTTGTCATTGCCGATATACTTGCGCATCTCATTGAACTGCCATTCGGCAGATGAACCAAAGTTTCCAGTGGCAAGAGCTCCGTCAGTCATTCCTGACCTAAAACAGGATTCGCTCCATGGACCGTCAGATGTTACTAACGGAACGGTTACTCCAAATTCCCGTAAAGTGTCTTTCAGAAATTTAAGATATGATTTGTCATTACCATAATAGCCATATTCGTTTTCAATTTGCATAAGTATGACTTTTCCACCATTATCAATCTGGTATGGTGTCAGTTTAGGAATCAGTACTTTATAATATTCCTTGACAGCATCAAGATAAGGTTCGTATGAACAGCGGAGACGCATACGAGGATCTTTAAGCAGCCATGCCGGCAGACCTCCGAATTCCCATTCTGAGCATATGTAAGGAGATGGACGCAGAATTATATACAAGCCTAAATTTTGAGCCAATTCTATAAAATTACAAATATCGTGAATTCCTTCCCATAGAAAATGTCCTTTTTGTGGTTCGTGAAAATTCCATGGAATATAAGTTTCCACGGTATTACATCCTATATTTACAAGTTTCTCGAGTCGGTCCTGCCAATATTCGGGCACAATACGGAAATAATGCACTGCACCTGAAATTATCTTGAACGGTTTGTTATTCAGCATAAATTCTGATTTTATTTCAAACATAAATTAACTCCTTTATATAATTCTTCAGACTGCATCTGCAGGATTGCAGGGAATTTGAGCCTCATCAAGTGCCAGTATACCGTCAAGTACTTTGATTTTAAGCAGATGTTTTGAATTGTTGAGACTGTTAATTGAATAAAATACCTGGCGCTCGCTTGTTTTTTTAAGAAGAAGAGATGACTCAATTATTTCTCCGTCAAGTGATACGGATATTCTGCATCCGTCATTCTGGGGACCGGTTAAAATGATTCCGCTGCCGGAGAAATTTATGCTTACCTCAGCTCCGGTACTTCCTTTGGAAAGAGTTCGTTTATAACTTCTGAAACCATCCATTGAGGAGTGGGTCCAAAAGTTTTCACTGTATTGGAACTCCTTATCAAAATTATCAAATTTTCGGACACAGTAAAAATCATTGGATAAAGGTGAAAGTGTGATGTTTCTAAAACTGCATCTGTTGTAAGAAGTATAAAGTGCGGCACGTCCTGCGGAAAACCCATTAAGATAGGAATTATATTTTGCTATCATATTATTATCTATGTATGCAGAAATGTTGTTGTTTTCAGCGGTTAAAGTGAGAGTATGCCATTTTGACGCATCGAAATATTCGATATTTCCGGATAAGAGAATCGAATGATCAGCTGTAAGCTCCCAGCGACCGTTTTCAAAAACAAGAAGTGAATAGCCGCTTCGACCTTTATCACCTAGTATGTATCTTAAGCCTATTCCGGCATAGCTGTCGTCTCCGTTCGTTTTCACATCTGCATTAATGCTGTAATTGTACCAGCGGTCATCACCAAAATTTGTTACCGGATCCGGGGTATATCCCCATTCATCGGCTTTTGTATCTATGGTTATCTGTTGAGTAAGAACATATTCACCATTTTGTACGGTGATTTCAAATGCACCGCCCTCATCGGTTGTATAAAATGGAACATTACCCCTGTTGGCAAGAAAATCTTCGTCAAATGAAAGTTCCATCTTATAGGGGAGGGACAATACGGTGTTTTCTTCTTTTTTGGGGAAATTGACATCAATCTCCGTTTTTTTTATGGTCGAGAGCGTTACAAGAGAATATGGCTTTATTACGGCTGAGTAAGAGCCTGAAAAAGGATGCAGTTCTCCCTTAAATTTGAAATAGTTTGAATCATAAGGCATTCCGACATCAGGTCCGGTGGTTTCATATACATAAACCGTTCCATCAGCATTTGCAAGATTGGAAACACTGATTTCATATGTAATTGGTTCAGAAGTGGTGTTGGCAGCTATAATACTGTAATCGCCTTCGTCATTGCATGCCGTTATATAGCTGTAACGGGAATTGACAATTGCATGTCCGTCACCGCCGGAAGTTCCGTCAGCGTGACATGCGTCATAAATGATTTTCCAGCCTTTTTCAATGAACCTGGAAAAATGAAGGTTCATATAATAGCCACTGTCTAAGGTGTAATAACCGCTCCATGGAAAAGCGGCATTGATAAGCTGTTTGTGGGAGTATGTAACACCATCATAGTATGCAGCTATTGCAGGCTGGTATTCATACATGGTCATGTGACCGCCGGAGACCATTGTTATCATTCGGTTAGCAACATCAAGGACACCATTTATTCCGGTGAGACCGGAATTTCCCTCATCAAATCTGCATGTTCCGGCAGAATATGTCATTGGGGCACTTCCTTCGGAGAACCAAATTTCTTTATTATTTTTTTCCGACAGCTGTTTTGTATTATCATCAGAAAAACTTGTGTAGTGGGAACCAATAATATCAACGGCATCACACAAGGCAGGATTTTTAAGCATTTCCGCAGATATATTCCATGAGCCGCATTCGTCAGCTGCTACTATTTTTATCTTTGAATAGTCATAAGGGGCATTTTTTTCATTTTTTAGAGCATTGGACAGATATATAATCCAGTCAGTTTCGACTGCACGTTCGTTTCTGTTTGCACTGACGTAATCAAATTTAAGTCCGTAGGTTTCATAGGCGGAATCAAGGGTCTCCTTATACCATATATATCTTGCTTCAAAATGGTTATCAGAGTCGGTAACCCATCTTGGTTCACTCCACCAGAGCATATCAAGAGTCACATCGGGGAAAAGCTTTTTAACATCAGCGGCGAGCATGAATCCGGCACCTCTGTGTACATCGGCTTTCTCGTCAGAAAATCTTTTTACTGAAGGTTCTGTGCCGGATGAGGTGTTTACATCAGAACCCATTTCCAGTTTAAGATGGGTAAAATTTAATCCTGACTTTCCAAAAAGATGTTCAAGAATTTTGTAATAACTTTCAGGATTTTTTTCTTTGTAGTCAATCAGAAGTCTTGATGAGCCGTTACAGCTTATCATACCCTGTCCTTTATAAGAAAGACAGGGATTATCAGAGACGTTTGAACCATTTATGAGTATTTTCATGATAAACTCCTTAATTTTAGTGTTATCAAACAAATATAATAAAAAATGCTGACGGTCAATCTGAAAAATAAATAAACTCTAACAATTTGAAACTATATAACAGAACCGTTGTTGCGACGGTATTCGCTTGGAGAAAATCCTTCAAATTTTTTGAAAACAATACCAAAGTATGTTGGACTTGAATATCCCAAGGAAAAAGCAATCTCTGCGATTGACATGGAAGAATCAAGAAGCAGGATTTTTGCTTTTGAAATTTTTGCACGGGATATGTAACTGACAGGGGTAGTATTCAGTTTCTTTTTGAAAAGCTGTCCGATATACTGCGGAGAAACGCCGGCGGCTTTTGATAAGTCATTAAGAGAAATGTCAAGATGCAGATTTTCGCGAATAAATTCAAGGGAATGGTCAATGATTATGTTCCCCGTGTTGTCCGATGAAATCTGTTTTTCAAAGGCTTCTTTTGCCATAAGAATAAAATCGTAAATCAGCAGAGAACATTTTGATGAATTATGGAGATTGTCACCGGCTAAGTCGGTAAGTCTTTTGTGTAGTTTTTCAAAAGGGGCGGTATTTATGTTTTCGGCAATAAACTCGTGCTCTAAGCCGAGTGATGTCATGATTTGTGAAAGCGAAGTCCCTCTGAAAACAAACCAGGATGTTGACCATTCGCTTTCGACAGGTCTGTATTCATGAGCAATCTCCGGAGGGAGGAAAAGTAATGAACCGGGTTTCAGAAAAAAACGATTGCCGTTTATATGCAAAATACCTTCGCCTTTGGTTGTAATAAGAAACTGATAGGAAGTAAGACCGGTTTCTCTTTTGACATTGAATTCGGGAGATGTTTTTCCTATTCCGGTCAGGTAGAAAGGAAGATTTATTTCTTTTCCCGGAATCGGGTATATGGCATTGTACATAGTTCCTCCATAAAGATTGTATTTTGGAAAATCCGCCGGTTGGCTGTTGTTAAAAATTGAATACGGATTTAATGTCTGTTAAAATGAAATTATATCATAAAAGACTGCAAATACAACCGGATGTTGAATGTTGGTATAACGCGCATGGCAGGGGTATATGACTTGTGAAAGGAATTGAATTAATATTTGATTAATGCTACAATTGAAAAAATATGTATGGAATAATTAGGAGAAGACAGGTTTAATATACCTGATATTGATAGACACGGAGATTGACCAGGGGGGGGTAGGTAGTGAACAAAAAACATATATTTAGAGGAATATTGCCGCTGATTATTGCGGTGGCAGCAGGTATCATGGCAGTGGCCGGTATTCCGATGAGAGTGGAAAATATGGTAGAGGATGCATTCTATCAGAATCCGGGGGTGATTCCCGAAGATATTAAAATCATCGGTATAGATGAAGGAACATTGTGTGAGTTGGGACCGTATTCAGATTGGGACAGAGGTTATTTTGCCCAAATCATTGAATTGTTAAATCACAATCCTGAAACAGCACCTAAAGTAATCGGAATCGATATTGTATTCAGCGGAACTAATAATTCAAAAGAAGATGCGGAGCTTGTCAGTGTATGTAAAAAATACGGAAATGTTGTTTTAGCATCTTCTTTGGAATTTGATGAATATCTGTGCAAAGATTCTGATGATATATATCATACAGTGCAATATGTTTCGGGAGAGAGTAAACCTTATGATGAACTTGCGAAGGTTGTTGATTACGGTTTTACTAATGCAATCTACGATGATGACGGCATTGTAAGAAAAATGCACACGGTATATCGTTCGTTATATGAGGGTGAAACTGTTGTATATGACTCTTTTGCCCGCATAATTGCATCGAAAGCGGGAAAAGCAGGAGAATACGATTCTCAGGCAGAAATTGCTTTTGTCGGGAATCCTGGAGAATTTGAAATGATACCTATGTCAGAGGTTTTGAACGGAAATGTGGAAGACGGATATTTTAAGGAATGTGTGGTGTTGATCGGAGCGTATGAGGAGGGGATGATGGACTCATACAGAGTTCCTATTAATTATTCTTCTCAAATGTACGGAGTGGAGCTTGAAGCAAATTATATAAATGCTCTTTTAAATGCCGGAATAATTATTCCGGCGAAAGCATATGTTCAGTTTTTGGTGACTGCCATTATTGTTTGTGGATTTGGTTTTTGGGCATTTAATAAAGAAATTCGTCAATCACTTGTGGGAGCAGCAGTGATAATATTGGTGTACCTGCCGGCGGTAAAGTGTATTTTTGTTTTAACACAGCAGAAGCTAAACATTTTGGCAGTGCCGATAGGTGTTATTGCAGTATTTTTGATTGCTCTTATATATAAATATGTTGAAATGCAAAAGGCAAGAGTGTACGAAATGAGAGATATGCTTTTTTCCATGGCGGAGGCAATGGCAGAGGCGATTGAAGGAAGAACACCATATAATGCAAATCATACACAAAATGTAGCTGAACGAAGTTTGGAAATGTTGGAGTTTATTAACAGAAAATATAAGGAGAAAAAAACGGAACTGCATTTTTCGGAGCAGGATAAAAATGAACTTTACCTTGCGGCTATGCTTCACGATGTGGGAAAGATGGATATTCCTTTGGAGGTTATGGATAAACCGACAAAACTCGGAAATGGTGAAAAAGAGTTGAGAAACCGTCTTGAAATAATAAGACTGCATATTGAAAACGATACATTAAAAGGCATTATGCTGTCAGAGGATGCTCAGGAAAGAATAAAAGAAATAAACCTGTTTCTTGAAAAGCTGGATGGTTTTAACTGCGGGAGACCGCTTAAAGATGATGAATGGGAATTGGTAAACAGAATTGCCGAAAGTGTTTATGTTGGTACAGACGGAAAAATGATTTCTTATATGACGCAGGAGGAAAATGATAATATACATATCACTTCCGGGACACTTTCAGCTAAGGAACGTGAAATTATGCAGAGTCACGTTGTATACACGGATAAAATACTTTCACATATCAGGTTTGGAGACTATTTTAAAAGAGTCCGAAGAATGGCATCAGAACATCATGAGCTTTTAAATGGTAAAGGATATCCGAAAGGAATTTCCGGAGAGAAAATAGATGTTATGACCAGAATTCTTACGATTATGGATATATATGACTCGCTTATTGCGGATGACCGGCCATATAAGAGACCTAAATCTGTTAAGGTTGCTTTTGAAATATTGGATGATGAGGCAAAAGCCGGTAAAATAGACGGGCGGCTTTTAGAATTTGCAAAAGAACTGTATTTAACAGCTGGGCAGCAGTCAGATTAAAATGAAAAAAATTAATAACGGATGAATATGAAAGGCGTAAAGGCATTATGAAAAAAAAAGTTTTGACTAAATGGGCAGTTTTTGCGATATTAATTGTTATTGTAGTGGCAGCAGTTGTGGTTACGCTGTTTGTGAACAAAGGACACAGAGTTATTAAGATTAAATCGTTTTTGGGAGAAGTGACTCTTGAAAGGGATTCGTCTGAAAAGAAAATTGTTAAAGGAATGAATTTGAAATCCAGAGATACTGTAACAACGGGAACTGACGGATTGGCAGAACTCTTGGTTGATGAAGATAAGCATATTGTTGCTGAAGCCGAGACAAGTTTTACTATTGTGGCGAGCGGAAACGAAAAACAGGGAAAACTTAAGATAAAGCTTCTTTATGGTACTTCTCTTGTGGAGATAGATAATAAGCTTAAAAATGGTTCTTCGGTTGAAGTGGAAACTTCAAATGCAACGCTCAGTGTAAAAGGAACAACCTTTAAAACAACTTATGACAGAAATGAAAATAAAACGATAGTTGAGGTTACGGAGGGAACAGTAAGTGTAGAGGCAAATGGGAAGACTGCTGACGTTGAAGCCGGAAATACTGCGATAATCACGGATAATGTTATTGAAATTGAATTGTCAGGTGATGAAAATGGAGAAAGCGAAGATAATGGGAATGAAAAAGTGATTTTCGAGCAGGGAGAAGAAAAGGTTTTGGTATTACCATATCATTACACATCGAACGGAATGGAAGTATATATGAGGTACACTGTAAAATGTCTTGTCGGATGGAAAAAGTCGGAGGATACCTCAGAAGTTAATACGATTGAACGTGACGGCGTGAAAATAAAATATGCTCTGTACAGCGAAGATGAAGTGAATGATATTGTTAATGGGCAGGAAAATGAAACAGGTTATTCAGATATAACTTATGAAAAAAATGAAGACGGAGATACTGTAATGTGTGTAATCTGTCAAAATGAGGATACAAAAGTATATTCAGTTCAATTTTTTAAAGAGAGTTATATTGGAATAGGAGAAAATAAGGCGTATGTATCAGTAATGGTGTATGACAAAAATAATGGGGAAAACATTGAATCTATGGGAGGTAATAAGAACTTTATAAGTCTTACGAATGATGAATTCTGGAATTGATGCGGGAATTATAATATGGACTTTTAAGGCTTTTTATAGTAATATATTTGCGGCATGTTGAATACTGGCGAAAGAATTGTATACGTTATTATCAGACATTCCGGTGTAAGAAGCTGTATGAATATATATATTTTATACAGAAAATGAAAAACAAAAGAAATAAACCTGATTATGGGTATTTTGAAGTTATTTTGAAATGTACTGTGAAAAAATGGTACGTAAATTGGTACGTATGCAAACAGTAAAACCTCGAAGAGCCCGTAAAATAAGGAATTTTTAGATAGGAGAAATAAATTATGAAGCTCGGAATCGTAATTTGTTGCAGAGATTTGCATAAATTTGTAAATCTCCTCAAAGGTGCTTAAATCCTTATGTTTCGAGAATTTGAGTGATGACTGGCTACGATGAATATGCTCATTAATTCATATCTTTCAGAGAAAAATGTAACACCAAATGTAACACTAAACCAAAGCCTAAATACAGAAAAAAGTTGGCTCTTGCTTGTAATAAGTAGGAGCTTTTTTTAATTCTTAGAGAATAAATCTACATCAAAAGGCAACATAAAAGGTGTCTCTTTTTGTATACTTTGCAAATTGACATATACACACGTTGAATGTATAATATACATAAAGAAATTCATTAAAAGGAGGCGAGACAAATGAAAAAGAGACTTAATATTTCACTTGACGAAGAAACGGCGAATAAATTGAAAGAACTTGCTGATAATTCTCACAAGAATATGTCTCAGTGGATTACGGACAAAATTTGGGAGACAGCAGAAGAGATAAAGAATAAGCAATCTGAGACTTGAAACTGAAAGGGTGACGATGCGTGAAAATTTTGTATCATGGAAGCGACAAGGTAGTGAGTAACCCACGCTACGGAGTCGGAAAAGCTGACAACGATTATGGCAACGGGTTCTATACAACAGAAGATATTGAAAGTGCAAAGGAATGGGCTGTAATCAATGGTCGGGAAGAAAGTAATATATGCAATCGGTATGAGATTGACCTTGAAGGGCTGAATGTTCTTCATCTTGACGATTATGGAACGCTCGCATGGATTGCAGAAGTCATTTCAAACCGTGGAACTGATAATGCTTTAAATGCTGAAATTGGGAAAATGCTTGTCAGTAAGTATAAAATTGATACATCTAAAGCAGATGTAATTATTGGATATAGGGCAGATGATAGCTATATTAAGGTCGTAGATGCATTTCTTGAAGGAAAGCTCACGATTGATGAAGTTGACAGAATGTTTCGCAAAGGACAACTTGGGACACAGGTATTCATCAAAAGCCCTGAAGCATTTGCAAAAATCAAATTCACAGGATATGAAAATGTAAAAGCTGAGCAAGGATATGGGGAAAATGATAGAATTGCAAGGCGAGAGGTATCTTCTTTCTTTAAACTAAGAGAACGAGCAATACATATTGAGGGATTTGATGTAGCTTCAAAAGGACTTACGGTAAGAGATGCTGTTAATGGACATTTGGAATATCAAGGCGGATATTACTGTCAAACAAATAATAAAACTCAAAAAGAGGTGGAATAGACTATGACACAAATTAAATCTCCTGCGTATGACGAGCTGTATCTCAGTGATGTAATGAAAGTTCACAGATATTTATTTGAACTTATGGAGCAATGTGAGCAATATGATACGCTTTCAATGATTGACAGTTATATGCGCTTTTCTCCTATCAGGAAAAAAATGGATTTGGGTAATTGGAGTGCATTAAACAAGAGCGGAAAGCAACTTTACAATGATATTCCTTTACAATTTTGCAAGGAGAAAAAAAGTGAAGAAGAATATGATGATATTATTTTAGAGTGGATTGCTGATATGTATGTGCTTTTACAGTGGAAATACAATTTTCCGTCTGCATATATAAGCTTCACATTGCCTGCTGATAAAATGAAAGAAGCGTATTATCCGCTTCACGAAACATCGTATAAAAACGCTTGCGAAAAACTGTATCGCAAGTATCTTGAAGAGGGTGTGATTGAAAATGAAGATTG
>CAZNGY010000019.1:0-32329 GCA_964572955.1 uncultured Lachnoclostridium sp. | reverse complement strand
GTAGAAAATGCAGAGAAGCAATCGTATAAGTATCTGTATCAGGTGTTGCTGGAGAAACATGAAGAATTGAGGGAGTCGTTTTATGATCAAAAGTATTCTCTTGATAATGCACATCGTGATCTTGCGAAGCTCAATGCAGAATTAAAACATATAAAAGCCAATACAGGAAAAATGAAAAATACGACAGCGGACATTACCACTTTCATTACCGATTTTCTGACAAAAGATATCGTTGTTCAGAAAGTGCGAGCTGTAGATGCAAATGGAAAAGAAAATGTTTGCATAAATGGTAGTAAGAAGAAAAAAGAGCCTGCATTGTCAGAGACACCAGGAATCTATTCAGGGAAAAGACCAAGTTGGTTTACACCGCTTCGTGAAGAATTGGAACTTTCTAAAAAAAATGTGTCAAAAAAGACAGCAGAACATACAAAACATTTTTTTAGTGAAAGGCTTCAGTTTTGGAGAGGATTAAAAAAGAAAAAAATCAGTGTAGAGAAAAAAGCGGATTACGTGAATGAAACACGAAAGCGAAATATAGAAAAACTTCTGCTGTCTAATGATTGTAATGAAGAAAAATATATAAAATATATGCTTTTGACTCCGGGAATGGATAAGGAATATATGAAAACATTGAATGGTGCTGCGGAGCTGGGATTGGATGCAAATGTTGTGATTGAACTGTTGGAACAACCGGCGGAGAATTTTAATAAAGAAATGTTTGAAGCTTATGTATCGCAGGTCCATAAAGCAACAGAATATAACCTGAAACAGGAATTAGCAGAGGAATTGATTCGTGGAGAATGGTATGTAATGTCTGAAATAAATGGGATTCGACAAAAATATCAGTTAGTTCCAATGGAAAGGATTACTGAGGTTGAAAAGCGATTGCAGCATATTTGTAACGTATTTGAAGAATTTGAAAAAATATCTTCTGACACTTCGTGCCATGATGGCACGAAGTCAAATGCAATGGAATTTGTTGATGAGAGTATTTCATCAACAAAAGAATATTCGGATTCTGTTTTGTTTGATGAACCGTCATTTTTTGAAGAACCGCACGATGAACATGAGCCGGAGGAAATGGAAATTTTGTTTGTAAAACAGGTAGAAAATGAATATATGAAATCTTCAGAGGAATTGTAAAAATGGCAATGGAGAAAATGACAATCACCATGACTTCTTCAGATTTGGATATGTTTGAGAGAGGAAGATGTGAGCAAGGAATCAATATGAGTAAATCGGCTTATATCAGATTGCTGATTGCCGAACATGAAGACAGAGTTCCCTCATTTATCAAATACAAAGAAATTATAGAAAAAATTTCAGAATTAAACACGCTGATAAAAACGCTTATGTTATCTGAAAAAGTTAATGATGTGTATAAAATTCAGATTATGGAACAAATGGAAGGTATAAAAGAGGAGTTGCGTTACGTTGCAGAAAAATAACTTTGTGTCATCATGGCACAAAGTAGAAGGGCGGACCGGCACGAAACTACTTCGTGCCATGATGGCACAAAGTGGTTACATGCCGGAATACAAATAGGAAAAATAAATGAGTTCTGGAATTGTCTGTAAGGTGTGGAATATCAAGGGTGATACAGATAAGAAAAAAGCAGGTGCACAGCTTAGTGACAGTATTGGCTATATATTAAATGATGAAAAAACAGAAATAAAGCTGAAGCTAGAAAATAGTGTTTTTGAAACAGATGCCGGACAGTTAGAAAGAGAATGTAAGTATGTAGAGAATGACATAAAAACGGTCAAGGGAGCTTATGTAGGGACAAGGAATCTGATTTCAGACGACATAAAGGCGGCTGTTAATGAGATGATGGATGTAAAAAAATTTTATGGTAAAACGGGTGGCAGAACCGCCCTTCATGGAATTATATCTCTTGATGAGCTGGAGTCGGAAGTGACAAATGCAGAGGATTTGATGAAATTGTGTAACGCAGTATTGGAAGAACTGTTTCCAAACCATCAGGCTGTTTTTGCAGTACATACAAATACAGAAGATTTGCATGTGCATTTCATTGTTAATTCTGTTGGATTAGATGGAAAGAAAATACATCAACCGGAAGGCTTTGTGAAGAATGTACTTCATCCATGTGTTAATAAGTATGCTGAGAAATATGGTTTTACACCAAATGAAAAATGGAGGAAATATCATCAAAACGGGGTAACAGAATTTGCAAAGATAAAAATGGATCTAAGAAAGATGATTGATCGGGCGATTGAAAAAGCAAATTCTTTTGACGATTTTTTGTCAGAAATGAGGTTGGAGGGGACAACCGTAAATGTTGGAAAGCATATTTCTGTGCAAATGGAAGGAATGGATAAGGCGATGAGAACGCATCGTCTGGGAAGTAATTATACAAGAGATTCTATTATGGCAAGAATCCAAAGCAGGAGGCTTGCTTTTGATAAGCTTGATATAGGGAAAAATGTTGTTGATAAAAAAGAGGATGAACTTCTGCAAGTGAAACTATCTGTTCTAAAAAAATATAAGGATATGAATCCACAGGAAAAAAAAGAAACGATCCGATTGCTGCGTTTGGGAATAAATCCCTGGAAAGTTCATGAAAGAAACAACTGGCAGTTACGGAGCATGGTTGATGAAATCAACCTGTCAGTACGTTTTGAACAATATATTTCTTTTTATTCGTCAGATGGTACGGTGCAAGGGGCACTTGATGGGATTGTAAATGCAAAAAAACGGATTGGTGAAGAAAAGAAGCTTTTAAAAACGGTATATAGAAAATATAAACCTATTTTGGATATTTACAAGGAAATGCAGGAGATCGAAAAGAAGGCTTATTTATATGAATATGAGAATGATGACCAATATCGAAAAGAATATGAAAAGTATAGGGAATTAACCAGAAGGCTGCACTATGGATACGGAAAAAATGTATTGGAAGTATCAAATTTTATGGAAGAATATAGCGAACGCCTTTTGTATGCCAATGCACAGTTGGAGGAATTATCAGGTGAGTATCGGGAAATAAAGAAATATTGCAGAGAAAAAGGAATAGAAGATATTAAATCAGACAATTTATATGATTTAATCATTGATCCCAAAGTAGAGAAATTGGCAAAGCAGAATGTGTTTTCAACAGATGTCAGGTATTTGGTCTCAGCAGCTTTTCCGAATGTATTGCTCAGAGTAGTACAGCAACCGATTGTAAATGATAAAGGGGTTACTGTTCAGAATACGGTGGTAACGATTTTGAATGGCTATGGAGAGGTTTTATCATCCATAGAAAGCAAAGACGGGAAAAAACAATTTAGAGATTATATTTATAAGCTGGAGCATGAATATGGAATAAGGGATTGCGAACAGTTTGGGGATGTTTTAAAAGCAAAAGAATATATAGATGGCTGTAAAAATGCAGGTAAAAAAGATATCGGAGAAGAAAATGCCAGCTTCGTGCCATCGTGGCACGAAGTGCAGGAAAAGGAAAAAACATATTCTTTCACGCAAGCAATCAATTTGAAGTCGGCTGCAGATGAAGTGGGAATTTATGTAATAGCTAATACTGAAAATGCACCGTATATGGCAGTTATTTCTTCAAATAAAAATAGCATATCAATAAAGGTCGTTGATAAAGAAGGTGTGGAATGCGAAACAGTTTCGATACCGGGAATCCATGAAAGGAATAACGAAGGTTATCAGGCTATTTTAAGATTGACGAAGGAATATGGTTTTTCTGACAGTATGATGCCCTTTAGAAGTATTGAGGAGGCAAAACGATATGTGGAAACAAGTGGACAAAAAGCATACAGAAAGTAAACGGAGGTTATGTAAGCAGTGTTAGTACGTATTCAGCTCAGATATGCAAGAGAGCCGGAGCTGGTAGCAATCCGATTTAATCCGGCATACAAATTTCAGGGTTTAGCAAAACAGGCATTGAGAGCATTTATAGAACAGCGTCCGTTTGAGATAGTTATTCCGGACAAGACAATGTATGAAAAACGTTCATTGAAATGTGATTTATCTTTAGATGATGTGAAGGATGCGGATATTATTGCTTTTTTGCAATCTTTAAAAACACCCAAGAGTACATTTGTTAGAAATCTGATGCTTAGATATATAACCGGAGATATTTCTTATGTATATACGGATGAAGAATTGAAGGAAATGTCTGTAACTGAAAAATGCAGACAGCTTCGTGTCACGATGGCACAAAGTGATAAAAATGCAACAGATGTAAAGGTGCAGACTCATAATGAGATGAGTGAGTTGGAAGCGGCTTTGCAGTCTTTGCAAGAACGAAATATTTAAATACGGAGGAAGACAGTTGGGCAAATTAAATTATGAGAAACAATTTTTTGGAGATTATGTTTATACATCAAAGCAGTATAAAGTGCAGTCTATGTATGCTTATCCTGGAATAAGAGATTCTTTTATAAATTTACGGGCAAATATCATTGATCTTAATCCTGCTCTGATAACAAAGTGTGTGCAGGGAACAGAACAGGATTTCATCATGCTGATGAACAAAGCAAAGGATTTTTTAGAGAGAAATAATGATGGGAATGATGCAGCAAAGGTTCTTTTGTTGGATTTATTTCAGGAGTGTGTTTTTGGATATTATGTATTGACACCTTTGATTAAAGCAAAAGATGTGTCAGATATCAAAGTACTTGCATGGAATAAGATTACATGCAAAGCAAATGGAGAACGATATCTTACAAATTTATCATTTTTCAGTGAGGATGATTACAACAGATGGTTTGAGAGAATATTGAGAATCCATCGGCTTCAGAAAGCGGATGAATCAGCTCTGCAGCATTGTACCGATAGAAAAGGGGTAGAGAATTATTATTTACGTGTAGACATTCAGCTTGAAAGCATTATTTCAACCGAATGCAATAATATACATATCCGAAAAATTCCCAAAGAAAAGTATACGTGGGAATATTTAAAAGAAAACAAAATGTTGGATGATGACATGATTGATTATTTAAGAGATCGAATCAATGCAGGATATGGTTTTTTGATTTCCGGAAGAGGTGGTTCGGGAAAATCCACGTTGTTGAATAACATGATTGATATCATACCGTTTGATGAATCGGTTTTAGTGTCGCAGGAGTCAGACGAGCTATATTCAGAAGTGCATCCGCAGATACAATTTGAACATACGATAGAAATGAAAAGAAATGGAAATATTATCAATTTCTCATTGGAAGATGAATTGCGTTTAGGCTTGCTGCAGGATATTGATAATTTTATCATCGGTGAAATAAAAGGCGGAGAGGCATTATATGTTTTCACAACTGCAATGAGTACCGGTGCACGTTTCTTTGGCACGATACATAGTAATGATGCCAGAGGCTCGGTTAGAAGGCTTGCACAATGTGCGAGGTATGTATCGGATTACCCTATGGAAACTCTTGAGGAGATGCTGACAAGTACACCATTTTGCCTGATTCACATGTCAAGATTCAGTATTGATGAAATCGTTGAAATTGCTGGATGGGATTATAAAAATCAAAGCCTGATGTATAAAGAAATTTATAAAAAGAGCTGGAAAGAAAGGGAGTATGCATAAGTGATGAAAAAAGAAGTAAGTAATTCTGAAAAGAAAAGTAAAGCACAGATTAAGAAGGAAAAAGTGATGAATGCAGCAATGCATCGAACTTCAGAGAAAACAACAAAGACAATGGGGGTTGTAGCGGTTCATCCGAAAGAGAGTATTTTTCAAACGAAACAGATTAATGGAAAAAGTGCTTTTATCAAAATATTCAGTATAAAAGGATTGGACAATTCCGATATGAGAAAAAATATGCTGATTCATTCTTTGCGTACCCACATATCATCAAGGCGGATCCGCATTTCGTCATTTCAATATGTTGGAAGCAATGTTCCTATTTTTTTCTTATCTGTATATTTTTACGGAAACGGTTATGCAGATATATATGATGAAGTGCAGGAATTTAATACGGTACTGGAGGCTATATTAAACGAGAATATCAGAATTACTATAAAAACGTGTAGTATTAGTGATATTTTCATGTTCATTTATATGAATTATAACGGACAGGTAAAAAAAATAAGTGAAAAAAGTGTACTTAGGAAAAATGCTGATTGGGGAAAGGAGTATTTAAAATATGCATCGAACAAGGATAATGGTTTTCAATTAGATGATAATGGCAGATGCGGGTGCTGTTATATGGCGATTCAATATCCGGATGAAATAGAACATATTTTTGAAAAAATAAAACAAACCGGATGTGCCATATTAAGCTGTGTGGATATGCAAAATGTCCCTCAAAAGTATATTCCGGCATATAAGGAATATATCGAGCAGATTTATACAGGAAACACAGAAACAGAAAAATCGAGTTTATTAAATGTAACATTTTTATTTTGCGTATTTGCAAATTCGGAAAAGGAAATGAAGGCACTTGATCGGTTTATCAAAGAACATATGGAAAATAATAGGCTGATTGTAACGAATTGTACAGGTGTTGAGGGTATGGTTTTGGACAGTATTGCAACGATGGGACTGTTTGATTTTCATTGCATGCAGAATGTAGATGAAAGTTTAATTGCTAATTTATTAATCTGATGGAGGATATTTATTATGGCTTTTACGAAATATGGAAAAACAAAAGAATATGATACACCATTGTATGCAAAACCGGAGTCCGTTCAGGAAATTTGGCCGGTTAAGGCAATTGATGAAACGGGAATCTTTGTTTTGAATAATGATTTTTATTCCAAATGCTTTGTCTTGACAGATATTAACTTTGCAGGAGTGACAGATGCAGAGCAAAAAAATATCATTATCAATTTCAGCAGGGTTCTGAACAGTATGAGCTGCAGGTTTTCATATACGATTGCAAACGAATATATAGATGAAAAAGAATTTAATAAAAAAGTGCTTTATGGTATGCGGGGTGACAAAAAAGACATTATAAGAAATGGTCTGAATCACATTACAAAGGATAAAATCACCGATGCAAAGCAGGGATTGTATCAGACTATTTATCTGACTCTGACAATCAAAAGTGACAATATATCGGAAGCAAGGAGTTCCTTTGCCAGTATGGAAGCAGCATTGAGAAGTGCTTTTATACAAATTGGCTTAAATGGAATGGCAGGTTCTCAGATCATACCATTGGACATCAATCAAAGAATGCAGATATGGTACAACTTCTCTAATATGGGACTTAATTCAGAGTATAAATTTGATTATCGAACAGAGTTGGAAAATCAGCATTCCTGGCTGGATATCGTATCAGGTGGAAGCATTGTTTTTTATAATAATTATTTTAAAAGAAATGGTTATTATGGCAAGGTTATGTACGTATCAGAAATATCGAAATCGTTGGAATCTGATATGCTAACGGAACTTTCTAATATGAACTGTACAAGCTATATTTCTGTAAATAGTGAATTGTTGGATGTGAACGCACTAAAGCAGGAGATTAGCAGAAAGCATGCTTCCGTTGGTATGAAAATTGAGGGTGAAAAGCAGAGGAACAGAAATCAAAATGATTTTCTTTCTGATGCAAGTGATAAACTGCTGAGTCAAAAAGCACAGTTGGATAAACTTGCCCGTTTGGTTGAGGATGGCGATGATCATTATTTCAATACAACAATCATGATTATGCTTATGGCAAAATCAAAGAAAGAATTGGAAAAATTAACAGATAAAATAAACTCTACAGCAAATAGAAAATCATGTCTGCTGGGTGATTGCTTTAACATGCAGAGAGAAGGAATTAACTCTACCTTTATGTTTGGAGTGCAGGAATTTAAGAGAATTACAAATTTCAGTGCACCATGTCTTGCAATGCTTATGCCGTATAAGACGCAGGAACTCAATGAGGAAAATGGAATCAATTTGGGAATCAATCAGTTGAGCCAAAATGTTATTCGAGGCAACAGAAAAAATCTTGAAAATAAAGCAGGTCTTTTTCTGGGTATGAGTAGAAGTGGTAAGTCTGTATTTTCCAAAATTGAAATACTCAGTACAGCAGTAGAATATCCGGAAGATCAGGTTATAATCATTGATCCGCAGTTTGAGTATGGTTCCCTTGCGAGGCATGAAAGTATTGACGGAACCATTGTTTCCTTCGATTCACAGAAAGAAATTTATGTTAATCCGATGGATGTAGATTTTACGGGAGTAGATTATTCGACGCTTCAGGAAATCATTGCAGAAAAAATCGACTTTATCATCACATTGTTGTCTAGTTGCATACGCAGAGATTTGGAAACGGATGAGATGGGAGAAATCAATAATGTTGTAGAAAAAGTGTATTCAGAAAATTATGCAATGAGGAAAAGGCTGAATGGTGAAGATTCCAATGCTACCGATTTTTCCCTGCCGGTGTATATGATGAAAAAGGATGTAGCATTGCCAATCAGGTCTGAATTAAGCAGAGAAGAACAGATCAGACAGTATAGTCCGACTCTTCAGGAAATCTACCAGGGATTTTTGGATAGGGATAACATGCTGGCACAGAAGCTTGCAAAGCATATGGAAATATTTGTAAATGGTTCGTTGAATTTGTTTAATCATAGAACAAACGTGGATCTGAATAAAAAGTTTCTTGTATTTGATCTGAGCCATATTAAAGCAAATATTAGAAAGTCAGCAATGCTCGTGATGTTAGAAATTGTAAGGACAAAAATAAAGAGTAATTTTTCAGAAGGTGCATGGACACATCTGTACATAGATGAGTTTCATGAGCTGTTAGGTATTGATTCTGTTGCAGAATTTGTGATCAAGCTGTGGAAGGAGGTCGGAAAAATGCGGGGCATTCTCACAGGAATTACACAGAATATGACGGATTTATTAAATAATTCATCCAGTTCTGATAAGCTGGCAGCTATTTTGTCAAATACAAATTATTTTGCATTATTTAATCAGTCCACCATAGACAGAAATCTGTTGACTCAATTTCTCCCGGCAATCAGTCCGGCAATGTTTAATTATGTTGAAGGAGCTGCGGCAGGAACCGGTTTATTAAAATTTGGGCCAGTAACGATTCCTTTTGATATACGTATGAGCAAAGAAAGTGAAATTTATCAGATTGTGAATACAGATGGTGGAGCTGGGCAGGCATCGGCTATCTGATCAATACTATAAGTGTCCGGAGGAGGTGAAGAAATGGCATTTATAGAGGATGAGGATAAAGTTTCATTTAAAGAACAAAAGGATAATTTTACTGTCAAAAATAATCCACTAAACGCAGAAGATAAAAAGGATAAGAAGTTTTCCGAAAGTAATATTGCGATTAAAGACGATAATGGTTATCCAATCACAACATCAAATGAACAAAAGGAAAATATTTCGATAGCAACTGCGGCTCTGAGCGTAAAAAGAAAATCTGAAATATCTAAGGGAAAAGGAGAAGCATTTTCAGAAAAATCACAATCCGAAGAAAAAGACATATTTTCGGATACAGTGGGAAATAACGGCAAGTCTATTTTCAAAAACGAAAAAAAATCAGAAAAGCATGGTTTTAAGGATAAGAAAAGAGCGTTTCTGAGTAAAACGGATTTGGCATTTGGAATAATTAAAAGAGAAGATAATGAAGCTGAAATATCGGACATCGATGATAAAGCAATTACGATTCTTACATATCAAAGCAGAAAGCATTTAGATCAGGCAACTTATCTGAAAGCGGATTTGAAAAGAACGAAGAATGCAGATGAAAAAACTAAAAGCAATAGGTCTTCTTTGAAAAATGAAGAGGGAGCTTCAAAAGATGTAGATGTACATAGTGTTTTTAGAAGATCGGATTATGATTTTACAGATAAGAAAAAACAATTTACAAGTCCATTTGCTGATCGTTTCAGATTATTGGGCAAGGATGCGTTAGGCAATGATCTATTTCTTCCTAATCGTCAGGAAAAGTCTTCCGCAACTGCTTTAATGCTGCAAATGAAATCAGGAGAAAAAGATGTATCCTCCGATATGAAGACCGCAACAGAAGGAAAAACTGATGAAAAATTTGGAATAACAACGCTTAAAGAGAATGAAAATAAAAATAGAAAATCAGTCGATTCCAGATTTAACAAAGAAACGGAAACTAAAAATCCTTCTTCTGCTGAACAAAAGTTTACATCTAACGAGGACAAATATAATAAAGCAAATGAGCAGCGTAAAACGAAAAAAAAAGAATATTCTCAAGAAACAAAAAAAGCGGCAAGGATAGCAGCAGTTTCTAATATGCTTCGTGCAAAAAAAGTAACACAAAATCAATTAGGAAATATGTCAGGAGAAGTGACAGGTGATCTGTTAAAAGATGGTGCAGGATTTTTGCAGGTGATTATGGAAAGCCTGAAAGAAGCAATGAAGACAAAGGTAAAAGCTGCGGTAATCAGTGCGGCTGCCTCTTTTTTTGGTTTTTTGGCAAGCATTATATCTGCCATAGCTCCATTTATAGTGATTATTATTACTGTGGTAATTGTTATCACTTCATTTTTCAGTATATTCACAGATGGAGTAGATGTTCCGGATGGAGATGGCTATACATATGCATCGTTATCTGATGATGAGATAGGGGAAATTATAGAGGAATTGTATCTGTCATATCCGGATATGAGTTATGAACAGGAACTGTTGCTGGAATATGCGTTGTCAAAGGTAGGATGTGCATATGATCAGAATTATCATTGGTCCTTAACGGAGGATATTTTTGATTGCAGTTCTCTCGCATATAGAAGTTATCTGGAGGTGGGGATCAATATTTCAAATGCGGGTATTTATTCTGCTTCGGAGGAGTGCCGGATGGTAGTGGATGGTATGCATCTTGTGACAGGTGAACTTATGCCTGGGGATTTAATCTTTTATGGTGGAAGTGATAATGACAGGTATATGGGAGTCTACCATGTGGCGATTTATGTAGGAGACGGAAAAATGGTGGAGGCAAGAGGAACAAGCTGGGGAGTAGTATACTGTGATGTTCGTACAACAAATGCAGTTGCTTACGGAAGATATTTATAGTGTTGTTTATAACCTACAAAAAGACAAAAATGTATGAGTCAAGACGATTGTTTAAGGATTTCAAAACGGTATGATTGTATATCATGAGCAAAAGGAGGGTACAAAATGCAGGGTGATGAGATTTCACAGGCAGCACAAATCGAGTTAGAGGGTGTCAGATTTTTTATTAAAGGAAGTATGCAGGTTATATCATGGCTGTCGCAGGCATTATCGGCACTGTGTCATGTCGTTAAGGATAAGATTGATCATAAGGGCGGAGAACGTTCATTCCAGCAGATAATCAAATTAAGTCAACCTGACATGCCACAAACGATTCAGATTGATGACAAATTTAAAGAAGAATTTTTACAATATGCTAAGGAACAGGGATTGCAATATTGTAAAGCAGTCGATTTTGACCTGACAGATGGTAGGACACCGATCATGGTTCCGGCAAATCAAATGCCGGCATATGCAACTATTTTAGATGCATTTCAAAAACGGAAGATTAGCGAAGAAGAAGCAGCTCTGAAAAAGGTAAAGAATGAAATTGATGAGCTAAAGGAAAAATTACTTACTGCAGATGAAAGAGAAGCGCCATTATTGGAGACTACACTTGAAAATAAGGTGCAGGCAAAAGATGAGCTTGCAGTAATTCATGAGGAGTCTGTTAAAACCTACGAAGAAAAAAACTATGCTGTGCCGTTAGATAGGTATCTTGCTACTGCTAAGGGTACAGAATTTGAAAAGGACCCGGATAAGGCGATTGCGGAATATAACAAAGGTGTTCCGATGGTAAGAAGCCAAACTGCAAAGGAATGTATGCAACCCATCCGTTCGCCGTTTCTGCTTCCAACATCGAAAACGCAGTATTATGTCCCGGAAAGTGGGGTAACGATTGAAAGAACTTATCATGACGAAGATGGGATGGTGTATTCCAATTATTCCCTAAAAACGGAATCAGGAGAAATTCATGAATTTTCGGACAAGGGTGTAACAAAAGAAAAATGGAATATGGATATTCTTCCGAAGATGTTCGATGTGGCAGGAATTGTAGAAGGCATTAAATGTAAGGTGTTTGAAACGGTAGAACAGGTAAAGGCATATTTTAAGCATTTTAATAAGACAGTACCGTTGTCAGAAGCAAAGCAGTCGGTTTTTACTAGTGCGGAAGTTATGACAGAAGCAGAATTTGCAATCGAGGATGCACTAAAAGGCATGGCTTCTGCAAAAGTAAATGAAAACAGGATTGAATTTGTTGTGCCACAGGAAAAAATCTTTTCGCAGGATGGAAAACTGATCTATGCTCCGGATGGAATTGAAGGCTCCTTGTACAAATTTGGGAAAATTGAACCGGGTGAAATAAAGGATGGCATGATATCTTTTTCGGCATGGAAAACGGAGCAGGTTATTGTCAGAGATAAAAACAACCCGGAAAAAAGTATATCAGCAGAAGCAGTAAAAAATCTTGTGATGGATATTAGAAACAAGGCTGCTGAGAATATCAGAAATACCATAAATTCACAAGGAAGATAAAAATGAGCAGAATGGAGAGCATGGTTGTAAATGAACAACCGACTGCATTAGAACGTAGCATATATTACATAATTGGATTTGTGCTTGTATTATATGCAGCACTACTATGTGGTGCATCATGGACTCCATATTGTACCTTTTCGGAATGGTGTAACAATTTTGTGCAGTTCATTATTGTAGAACATCACTTTATTGTAGGGTTTACATCCTTGACACCCAAGTTAATAGCAATTTTTGAAGCTATATGGACACTGGGGTATTTATGGCACATTACTAAAATTCAGCATCCGTTTAGAGGAAGGGAACATGGAGATGACCGCGGGGGAAATCCAAAAGAGTTCACAAAAAAATATGGAAATCATGATCCGAAAAATCTTGTAGAAGTAAATTTTGGAAAAGATGTAAAAGCACCTAATAAACCGGTTTACGTGAATACGCATAATTATTGGCTTGCTGAGGGTGTCTATTTGGATATTGATAATGATCTGACCTCAAACCTCAATATTGAAATTGTAGGACCTCCGGGAACAGGAAAGACATTTAGGATTGTTCGCCCCATTTTATCACAGCTTGTCGGTAATTTCTTGGTTACAGATCCGAAGGGAGAATTATCACAGCAGACCGGACAATATATGGAAGATAATGGGTATGGTGTTTTTATCATTAACTGTCAATCAGAGGCAGCAATGGGACAAGGGCATCGTTTCAATCCGTTTCGTTACATCGAATATGAATCCGATATTTTAGGGTTGTGTGAAATTTTGTTTAAAGCAACAACAAATCCGGATGCGACGAGTGATGATCAGTTTTTTGAAAATATGGCACAGGTTCTTTTGTCATGTATTTTTTATCTGATGCATTATACATATCCTTTGCAGGATAGGGACTGGGAGCATTTTGTGGAGCTGTTAGACAGTTCAGCGGTAAAAGCAGATCCACAAACAGGAGGAATTGATTTATCCGATCCAAACTGTTTGATGAACAGGTTCAAAAGAGCAAATGAGAAATGGAAGGAGGAACACAATGGTGAAAATCTGAAAGGATATACCGATGTAGAAAAAATATATACCGGTGCACAAGAAACATCTTCTTCGATAGTTGCTTCTTTAGATGCACATTGTAAGTATATGAAATTAGATTGTGTAGTTGAACTTCTTTCAGAAGATGATTTGGACTTTCTCAATACCTTTGGACATTGTAAGCAGACTCCAATTTCACGTACCGGGAAATATATCATTTACATCGTAACATCTGAAAATGAGAGGTATTATGACTGGATTCCATCCATGATTTATTCTCTTTTTATCAGTAAGCTGTACAATCTGACAGCAACAGATGAAAGTCTGCATCAAACATTGCCTCAGCATTTAACGTTTCTTATGGATGAGTTCTATAACACAACTTTACCGAATTCGTTTGTCGGGTTGACCTCTACAATGCGATCCAGAGGTATCAGTGTTATTCCTATCATTCAAAATCTTCAGCAGTTGAAGGACAAGTTTCCAAAGAATGATCAGGACAAGAACCTGCGATCCAATATGTCTACAACGATTATATTGGGCGGGCCGGATATGGAAAGCTGTAAAACATTGTCAGAGGAGTTTGGCAAGGAAACAATTCATAAGCAGACTACCGGATTGACAAGGGGAATGCAAGGAAGCAGCTCTGAAAATGAGGATGTTATGGAACATGCTCTTTTACCTCCGGAAAAAATTTTTAAAATGAAAAAGAATGGTCCTTGTGCTATCCGAATCAAAGGAACGGAGCCATTATGGGTTTCAAAAACACAGTTCCAAAACAGTCCGTTAATGCCGTTGCTGACAAGAAAAAAGCAATATAAATATGTTCGTCCTAAAAAGTTTGTAGAGAATGTGAAATATGATTTTTCAAAATCTCCATGCGAGCAGATACCAGAATTTTGTATAGGTTCAGAAGCAGATGATGCAATGAAACAATGTGAAAAGGAAGGAATTAAGGTAATAAAACTGACTCAGGCGGATATTGAAGCATATGCGGTCTTAGAAAGAAACAAAAAAGAAAAATTATCCATTGGGAAAAATGCCACGACAGAAGAATATTGGAATCAGATACATAAAAATTCTGAACGTATTTTAAAAGAAAAATTGGCAAACAGTTTGGATTTTGAAAATTATGATGATGTGCAGGTAATTGTGGTGCAAAAACTGAGGAATCAAGGATTTTCACCGATGCAGATCAAAGCCTTAGAACCTTTGATTAAGATTCAAATGGGATATGAAGAAATCACAACATTTTTTAATCCGGTAATGGATGTAAGTGAGATTGAAGAATTTTCACTTCGTTTATCAAAAATAAAAGCAAAAATATAAAAGGAGACAAAAACAATGATGAAGAAAGCAGTATCAAAAGTAAAAGAGGGATTCAAGAAATTCAAGGAGACAATTATGGTATCAACGGCGGCATTGGCATATTCGTATATGACAAGACCGATGGCAGTATATGCTTCAGGAAGTTATACAGCACCGCTGGATAATCTGAAAACAATTCTAATTACCATCGCAGCATCTGCAGGTGTGATTATTGTTATTTATGGTGCAATCCGTTTTGCGATTGCGTTTCAGAAAATGGATCAGAACGGAGAACATCAGGCGATCTATACCTTGATTGCTGGTGGTATCTTAATCGGTATTTCAGCGGTATTGGCAGTAATGGGAGTTTAAAATTGAGTTTAGAAAGCGAGTAATAGTATGGATGGATTAGCTGAAATGCTGATGGGAATATACAATACCGGGTATTCTATATGGAATTATCTGATCGGTATTGCTATATCGTTATTTACAACCTCTCCCACAGCAGCAAATGGTTCAGTATACACCACAACACATAACCTGTTCTTGGCAATTTCAAGCATTTCTGTTCCTATTTGCGTTGTATTTTTTTTGTTGGCTCTGATAAAAGATGTAATGAACTCTCCACCAGATCAACAGGCAAGACAGTTTATGCAGGATGGCTTGAAATTTGGTGTGATGATAGGGATACTTGCGAATTTATGGGAAATCATGGGATATGTAATGCAGATAGCGGATGGCATAACTAACGATTTATCAATGGCAGCAAGTTATAATTTATCATTATCGAGTGATTTAGAAAATATCATCATAGAAGTAACGACATTACCTGATTTTGATTTTACACATATTGGACAATCTGTTGGAGATATTATCGTGTTTGTGTTCGTTGTTTTATTATTCTTTCTCGCTTCGTTGGCAACGTTGGTAATAATAATAGCAAGTGTTATAGGTATTATTTCCTGTGGTTTTCAGAGAATTCTTAAACCTTTGGTTATTATGCCATTTTCAAGTGTAACGGTTGCAATGGCAACCGGCTCAGGAGAAGCGAGCAGGGTCACAACGCAGTATCTGAAGACCTTTTTCGGATTGTGTTTGGCAGGGGCATTTATGGTTGTGAGTGTAAATTTGGGTGTGGCATTATCAAACGGATTAATCGTATTTGATTATGCAGCACTCAGCACCATTGAAAGATGTTTATATATTAGCATACAAAATGCAATCACACCGATTGTAATAGCCGGACTTGTAAAGTCAGCAGATTCCATTATTGGAAAATTCTTATAACGGGAGGTGAAATATATGGCTACGATGAATCGCAATATTAATCTGGAAGAAATCAATGCGGATGCTTTCATGGGGATTCCGTTTTTAAATCATCAATCTATCATTCAAAAGGTAGAGTTTTGGGGTGGAATCATCATTGCTGTCATATGGAACATTGTTGCAAATTTTGTGCTGCATTTAAATCCTATGATCATAGTCATATTTACGTTGGTGCCGGTTTTAATTGGATCAATATTTGGATGCAACTATAATGAGGATTTATCTTTGATAAAATACATTTTTCTGATCATGAACAAACCAGCAACGGTATTGGTATCAAAGCCGACAGAGGATTTATGTCAGATAAAAGCATCGGCTTCAAGGATAGCACGTGACAAGGAATTAAAAGAGAGACAAGCTGCTGCAGCTTCGCCGGAGCAACAGAAAAAAATGCTGATGAAAGTCGGTATCGGTGCAGGGGTCTTTATTCTTTTTTTCTTAATCGTCATTCTTGTTTTATTAAGTGGAAAAACGGAGGAGATACATCATATTGTAAGTGCTCCTTAGAAATAATGGAGAAAAAGTTTTATGGGCAAAAAGATAATGATCGGTTTTATTTCGGTAATGCTTATTTTTACATTTTTTTATGTATTGGTTTCAACCGGAGTAATTACATTAGAAACAGTTGGCTCTGATGCAACAACAAAAACAGAAGTCATGACAGTAGAGGATTTGGAGGATGGCTGCTATTATGTGTGGCATAATGCTAATTCTGATATTAAAGATGACCTGAACGGAGCAGTAAGTAAGGATGTATTTAAACTTTGTCCGGAAGGTACAGTAAACTGGTTGGACAATGCAAATATTTCGCATACGATTTGGTTCAAATCCTCCAATGATAACGAGATACCGACACTTTATCCGGGAGATCGGTTGATTTACATTTCTCAGACAACAGCGCCTTCCGGTGGTATTAAATGGGAAAGATATGCGGATTATGGTTATACCATTGGTGTGGCAAATTTGCAGGAAGCGGCAAGCGGGCATTATCGTATTATTTTGGATATGGAAAAAGGATATGCAGGTTATATCAATTTTGAATCCGATGCTTCGGAATTATCTGCATATACGAGGGTGTCGGAGCTTTTTTTGGATAAAATCGGTAGTGTAGCCGTTAGGGATAATTTAGTTTCTGAAGGCGGAACAATAACCGGGTTAGAGAAAAATGGGAAATATGTATGTGAATGGTATACGGGAACGTATTATCAGGATTATGAAATGGTGGCAGATAATCATACTTTTTGTATTCTTGAAGAATTTACTACATATGAATATGAATTTCTGCATAGCAGGGCAATATCCATTACGATTCCGGAATGGTTTAAATCCGGATATTATTATGTTGATGGTGTGGGTTTGTTTCGTTATGTAAGTATGTCCGACCTAAGTACCTACAATGGATTGGCATATGATGATAACGTGGACTGGAATGATCCTATCATATTACATGATGAGAGAGGACTGATTATTTACGATCCATCTACCGGGATTGATAAACGTAGCGAACAGAATATATCTTCTAAAGAGAGCAGCATAAAACAGTCTACTGCAACGAAATATGTATCAGCAGATATAAATGAAAGCAGCTTAGATGTGCCGGTGGATGAAACATTGACGGATTCTGGTGCAGAAATGTATGAGGATTTTTATGAAGAACATTATATTGAGTAAGGAAGGGAGAAACACGACAAATGAATCGGGAAAATAGTGATGATATTACAATTATTTGTAAATCCGATTTGCAAAAAGAGGATGTACAGGGTTGTATAAATACGATTAAGGAAAAAAATACACTGCTTGGCGTGGCGATTGAACAATATATAAAAACTGAAGGAAGTAGAGGAGTTCGAGAAGATGTATTGTTTTATTTTCGTAAAAATGCAGCTATTATCGGTGACGATCAAGACATGATTTATAATCTGATATCCCTTTTGGGAAAAACATTTATTTCACCGGCATGGTATGAATGGATACGTGCCTATTGTGGAGAAAACCAGCAAATTCCGATGGACGATTTTATGACACTTCTTCAGGGAGCATTGGAGAAAAAAATTCCTTTGGAGAAATTAAAAGATATATTTCAAGAGGGAAACGACAGTATGTTGCAGATTTATGAGGCGATAGAAGCATATGTAGAAGAACAATGGGATGATGAAGCAATTCCAAACGAGGATATGCCAGTTTCATTTCCAGGTGAGCAAAAGAAATCTGAAATCGTTGAGAAATACAGAGAGCAGGATATCAGTTATTCCGGAGTATTTGGAGAAATTCTGTCTGTTGTTAGTGGAAGAAATACAAAAGCACAGGAGCTTGTGATGGTTCAGGAGCATTTGAACGGATATGCAGGAACATTACAGAGTTTTGTTAATGATATTAGAAGTTTTTCAGGAAATGTTGTAAATGAATGGCAAAAAGATCGGGAAGAAAACGCAAGATTAAAAGCATTGTATAATATGCAGCAGAAGCTTCTTGAAAGCCAGCAAAATAAGATCGATGAGATGCGTACAGAAATCTTCCGGCTGAATGGAATTATCCAAGAGTATGAGAAAGTACAGCAGCATCATGCTGAAATGAGCCGGAAAATAAATGAGTTGCATTTGATGAGTGATGAAAGCGGTTATTAACGAAGAGAGGAGAAAAGCAGGTGGAAAGTATTGTAAATCTTAATAAAATAGCAGATAAAAAACTCCTCGAACGATTTGAGCGTTTGGCAGATATTATCCCAAAATGTATGGATGGAATTTCAGAAAATCCTTTTATTCATTATATAAAAGAATGTGGCAAAGTGAGAGAATCTTTGATTGATTTTATGAATCAATCTGATTTTTTAGAGCAATTAACACCGGAGCTGATCCGAATATGTGAAGAATTGTTTGATATAAATGCTGATACCGAATGGTATAAACTTCTGCTTTTTGCAATGGAAGAAAGAGAGGATACGGAAACAGTATGTGAAAATATTCTGTCTGCAGCAAAAAAAGGAATCGACTGCACGCAGGTTCGTGATGTTGTAGAAAAATATATGTCTGTATCAGATATAGTAAAAGAACTTGCGATATTTGTTTCAGAGGAGTGTGCTGATCAGGAGAAAGGGAATGAAGATGCGTGTGATGATGGGAATGATGTTGAGCAGAATCATTCCACAGAATTGTGTGATCAGCAAAGAATTTTCATATCGCAACTTATGAAACAGATTGATGATTTGAAATCCGAAAATAAAGAATTGGCCGCCAAAGCGGAGGCGGCAGCTTTTCAATCAGAATTTACCGAAAAGGAAATGAAAGATGATTCCAATGGATTTGCAGAGAAAATTGAAGCATTGGAGAAAAAATGCGAAACAATCGAGCTGCAATTGCACAATGCTGTAAAAAGCAGACAGGAAATCTATGAACGTCTTATTGAGCAAAAGAAAGTCACCCTCGGATATCAGGTGCAGGTAGAAAAATTGAAAAAAAATACTGTGTCTGAAGACTTGAAGGAAAAATGCAAGGAGCTTGAAGATGAAGTAAAAAGCATAAGTGACCAAAAACAGCAATTAGAAAATGAAATGCAGAATTTAATGTCTGATCAAGAAATGCTTCAAAAAAAGAATGAGCAGCAGGAAAAGCAAATCAATGAATTGCAAAAGGAACTTTCACAGAAAGGTGAAGAAATAGGACATCTTTCTATGCAGATGGAATTATTGGAAGAACAGGCTTCGGAACATTCTGCAAAAGAAAGTGTCTTTATCACTGATCCGAAAAGCGAGCTTGATGCATTAGGGGATGAGAAAATTCAGGAAGAAGATGAGCTTCCTGAAACAAAGAAGCTTTCGTTTGAAAGTGGCATACAAGCAATTAAGCGAAAAAGTAATTGGTTTGCCAATCTTATTGCACAGCACAGTAAAAAGAGTTTTTTGAAAAATTCAAGGCAGGATCAGGAAAATCTGATTTTTATAAAAATGATGGAAATGCATTATCCGGGGGATAAGGTGCAAAAGATTAAAAAAGCATTGGCTTCTGAAAATATACCATGCTTTGAGCTTTACAAAATGATATGTAAAGATGCATCTATCGAAGAATTGGATATGTTTTTTGAAGAATGTGTCAATGCTTCTGATAAAACCGAAGCGGATGCAATATTGACATAAAAGGGGACGTAAGGCATGAGGAAAAGAAGGAAAAATCTCCCTTTAATTATTGGAATGACATTAGGCTGGTTGGTATGTACAATGTTCTTTATATTTATTGGATACTGCATAACCGGTGCAATTCCGATAACAAACATAAATTTGAATTATTTTCAACGACTCCTGAATGTGGTTTCTTCGCCAACAGATGGGTATTTTAATGAATATACTCCTATTGGCATGATCGCAGGTTTCATTTTATGTGAAATCATATTTGCGTTTATCCTATTTATGATGAATTGCAGAACAAAAGAAAATGTAACAGAAATCACTCAGGAAGATACATATTTAGATCCGCCGGACGATGATGAAGATATGGAGTTTCTGTTTTTGGATCGAACTGTGGGAAAAGAAGAAAAACAGATAAAAGAAAAAGGAGACGAAAAGGGGAAGGCGGAAAAGATAACGGAGAAAACATCTGCAAAAGAGAGCAAAGCGGAGGAAACGGAAGAAGAAGTTATGATGCAGGAACAGGCATTTTTGGAACTGTTCAGCAGCGGATATTCCATGCCACAGATTACAGAGATGATGGAATTGACAAAATATATTAAGGATATTGATGTCCCGTTATTAAAAAAAATGTTTAAGAACAATGCGTCTCCGGAAGAAATTAGAAATCAGATAGAATCTTTTTATGGATAAGGAGAAGTTATGAATTACACAGTTACCAGTGGAAGAATCTGTACAGTACCAAGCGTGGCAATTTTGCCATTAAAGGTAAATGAAGATGTTAAGCAGTTATTTGTATGTAAATTTACTGTTGCGGTGCCAGAATATGGATCAGGAAAAAAGGAATATAACTTTTTTGAATGTATTGCCTTTGAGCAGACAGCAAGAAAAATCAATTCAGCATTTTCTAAAGGTGCCAAAATTGTTTTGATGAGTAAATTGGTCAATCATAAATTTAAGGATGCCAATAATACTTCCCATTTTACGAATATATTGCTTGTAGAGCATGTGGAATTCGGAGATACAGAATCAGGTATCAACAGGATCAATCTTGATACGAAGTTACCGGATTTTTCTGTTTTTTCGGATTTAGAGCAGATGGAAAAAGCGTTTTCGACTGTATGTGAACAAGGTTTTTTATGTATCAACGAGGATGATTATTACAATATTGCAAGTTCTAATTTGGATTTTGCGTAAAAGCGTAGGCAGGTCACAAAGGTCTGCCTTTTTCGTTGCAAATAAACAACGGAAATGTAGAAAATGTATGTCTGTACAACAACATTTTCATGATAGCTGTCAGATATAATTGGGATAATCGAAAAAAGGCGATTTACATGAAAAGGAGGTATTATAAATGGCTGATGTAGAATTTGTAACAATCAATTTGAGCAAAAAACAGGTAGATATGGAGCATCCATATCATAACGAAAAGAATGGGAAAGATTACCTACGTATTTTTGCTCCTGGGGGAGGAACTTTGTTTTATCCGGCAGATAGTATCAAAGTTGATGCGAGAGATGAGAGAAGGGTATACTTCTCACGTCCGGTAGGTACGGAATTGCAGCTTCATTTTAGTATGAGAAATAAAGATGTTCCTGATGAAGCACCGGCAGAAGAAAAATATACGCAGTATGACAAAACTGTGCGTATTGAAGATTTGAAAGAAATGTATGAGGAGGAACGCAAAGCATATTTTGAGCAGAAGCAGGAAGCATTTGTAAACATGGAAATTCCGACAGAATGGGGAAAACCATTTGAAGGTAAAGACGGAGTAAGTTATGTATCGGTATCCGTACCTATTAAGGAAAATGAGGAACGTCATTATTACAATTTTGTTATCGCGGCAGATTCCTTTAGAGATTCAACCAGAGAGAAGGACATGAGCTATTTTGGTTTCCCACGTAAGAAAAAAGATACGGATGAAGATTACATGGTAACGTTAAGAAGAAGTGTCCGTCAGGAAGATGGTTCTTATGAAGATGTTATCAAAGAGATCAGCAGCACAGAACTGGCAGAACATATGGAAGCGGCAAAGCGTAACTACAGTTTTATCAATGTGGAAATTTCCGATAAACTTGTAAGGAATTTTGAGGGAAAAGACGGAACATCGTATGTATCTGTTTCCGTTCCGGTATACGATGAAAAACAGGAAAAAGACATTTTTTATCAGATTGTTGTTGATCCAAAGCGAATCATGGAAACAGAAAAAGAAAATGTTGTCTGTCTTTCCATGTTCCGAAAAGGCGGTGACGGAAATGATTATGTATTTCATGCAGAAACAAGTATTCTAACCGGCGATGGAGAATACAAAAAACAGCAGATGGATATGACTTCTTTGGAAGTCGCAAACTGCTTTAAAAGTTCCAGAGAACGTTTTAAACAGCAAAATGCTACAGAAGAACATTCTTTGGGAGATGAAATTAGGAATGGGGCTGCTGCGGAACAGGGAGGACAGGCAATGCCTGGGTTTCGTCCGGTAAGACGTGGCGGTCGTTAGGAGGATAGGAAAGTGGCAATAGAATTTAATAGTATTGAGGAAATGAAAGCTCATATTATTTTAGGAATTTTCTCCAAAGAGAAGGAATCCTTTGAAATGCAGGAAGGACCGTCTGTGAATAAGGGTGGATTTTCGCTTCGACCGCTTCTTGTAAGCGAAAAAAACAGTAGTGGAGAATTATATTCCTTCTATGTAGTTGGGCGGGAAATAATGGATAAGCTGGAAATGACAGAGGAAGAAGTTTTGCAGCTTGCAAGGCAAAATTCGGTTGAAAAATATCCGGGAGAAATGAAGGCAATTACAGAATTTATCAATGTTACGGAGCAGATGATGATCCCGGATGGTGTGGTAATACCTCAGATATATGTTTTATCTAATGAAAACTATTGCTGTGGAGCTGCGGCAATGTTTTATCAACCGGAGTTATTAGATAATCTGTCAAAACTTACGGGTAAAGATTTGGCTGTATTTCCGGCAGATATGAATTGTGTATATTGTGTACCTGTATCGAATAAGGAGCAGATTGCAGAATACCAGGAGATGTACAAGATGGCAATCGAAGGAATGGAATCTGCATTATCAGAAAATGTACTGCATTATGATATGGCAAACAGACAGTTAAAGGATATGGCTGGAAATGTGATCGAAGCCATCCAGCAGCAACAGATGACACGAAGAATGCATTCGGGGAGGTAAAGGATGAACGAAGTGATTTATGAAGTAGAGAGAAATACAGATAGCAGGGAAAGAATGAAAGAATATGCAGAAATGCTTCGGGAAAAGGCAAATGAAGTGAAGAAAGCAGCAACGGAGGAATAACATATGATGACTTTTGAAAATTTTGTGGAACATGTGAAGAATACGGTGCTGGATTATTTGCCGGATGATTTTCAAAATGCAGAAGTACGTGTTGAGCATGTAACAAAAAACAACAATCTGCATTTAACAGGAATTATGGTTTTACAACCAGATGTTCGTGTTAGTCCAACGATTTATCTTGAGGGCATTTATCAATCATACGGATCAGGTGAATCAGACTTAGACGAATGTATGAAGCGGGTTGCAGAGATATATTTAGAAAATATGATCAGTAAAGACGAAGGATTAAAATTATCAGAGTTTATGGAGTATGAAAATGTCAGGAGCAGGATTTTTCCACGTTTGGTATCGTCAGAGAACAATGATGATTATCTGAAGAATATCCCGTATCGTCTTATGGATGGTTTGGCAGTTGTGTATTATTTCACAGTATCAGAATCCAATGGAGAACGTGCAAGTGTCCGTATTCATAATGGTATTATGAAAGAATGGGGAGTCACAGAGGAAGAACTGCATGAAATCGCATTGGAAAACTTAAAAACAAATATGGAGATGGAATTTTGCTCCATGAGAGAATTGATATTGGATATGGTTCAGGGCATGGATGAAGAAGAATTGCCGCCGGACGATATGGGAACGTATGTACTTACGAATAAGGAACGACTTTTTGGATCCTCCATGATGCTTCAACCGGATGTTATGGATTGGGTAGCCGAACGTATGGGAGAGTTTTACATTCTGCCTTCTTCAATACATGAGGTAATTCTTATTAAAAAGAATGGTGAGTCTCATATGTCACTTTTGGAATTAGAGGAAATGGTAAAAAGTATCAACCAAACAGAAGTAGCAAAAGAAGAAAGATTATCAGATCATGTATTTTTATATGATGTGAGAACAAAAGAAATCTATCAGGCACAGCACGAGGAAGAACATCGCAGACTTTCGGCAGAAGCAGAAGGACAAAACAAAGAACAAGAAAAATCAGCAATGCCACGTATGCATCGTGGAAGATGATGGTTCAGACCTTGTGCCATGATGGCACAAAGCGAATAAAAGGATTAAGGGCGTTCGCATGAAGAACGTCCTTTTTTAAGAGGTATTTGATATGGGAAAACAGATTATTATTGCAGAAAAACCGTCTGTTGGGCGAGAATATGCAAAAGCACTTGGAGTATCAGGAAGTGATACAAATGGATATATTGAAAATGACAGATGGATTGTGACCTGGACAATAGGGCATTTAATTACCATGTCATATCCTGAAAAGTATAGTGAAGATTTAAAAGAATGGAAATTAGAAACGTTGCCATTCCTGCCTGAACAATATAAATATGAACCAATCAAGGAATGTTATAAACAGTTTAATATCGTGAAAAAATTGTATAATCGCCCGGATATTGATGTGATTTATTATGCCGGGGACTCTGGGCGGGAAGGATTGTATATTCAGATGTTGGTACGTCAGTTTGCAGGGCATAATCCCAAAGCGGCTGAAAAGGTTGTGTGGATTGATTCACAGACGGAAGAAGAGATTCTGCGTGGTGTAGCTGAAGCAAAAGATGTATCGGAATATGCAGCAATGACGGATGCCGGTTATATGAGAGCAATAGAAGATTATGCAACGGGAATCAATTTTTCTCGTTTACTATCTGTAAAATATGCTATTATGCTCAATTCGGGTTCGGGTCAGAAACGTCATAAACCAATATCGGTAGGACGTGTAATGACGTGTGTCTTGGGTATGATTGTAAATAGAGAACGGGAAATTCGTAATTTCAAGGTAACGGATTTTTATAGAGTGGCAGGCATTATTGATATAGATGGCTGCAAAGTAGAATGTGAATGGAGAGAAACAGAAGGAAGTAAGTATTATCAATCTCCGAAGCTTTATTCTAAGTTTGGATTTTTGAAAGAAAATGATGCAAGAGAATTTATTACTACCCTTTCATCTGATATGAAAATAGATGCTGTGGTAAGAACTACAGAAAAGAAAAATGCCCCTTTACTGTATAACCTAGCGGAGCTGCAGAGTGAATGTACAAAAAAATTGCATATTTCACCAAATGAAACGTTAAAGATTGCACAGCTTCTTTATGAAAAGAAACTGATCACATATCCAAGAACGGATGCAAGGGTATTAACTAATGCGATCGCAAAGGAAATTGATAAAAATTTAGCCGGATTGAAAAATAGCGGATATGGAAAATATGTAGATGAAATTACAACACATTACTGGAGCATGAAGGGCAAATATATTGATGATAGTAAAGTGACAGATCATTATGCCATTATTCCTACCGGAAGAACGGATGCAAGTATAAGCGGAAGGGAAAGTGTAGTATTTGATATGATCTGCCGGAGATTTTTGGCTGTGTTTTACCCACCGGCAGAATATGAGCGGGTAAAGGTAGATGCTTGTAATGGCAATGAAAAATTCTTCGGAACGAGTAAATATTTAGTACAACCGGGATATTATGTTGTTTCCGGATATCCGGAGGAAGAAGACAACACGAAACAGACGGTAGAGGCAATGAATAAACTGTTTCAGGGAAATAGTTATTCATCGAATTATGAAATTAGAAAAGGAGAAACGACACCACCTAAAAGGTATACTTCCGGTTCTATGATTTTAGCGATGGAGAATGCCGGGACTCTAATTGAAGATGAGGAACTGCGAGAACAGATAAGAAATAATGGTATAGGTACGTCTGCGACCAGAGCAGAAGTGATAGAGAAGCTTATCAGATTGAACTATATCGAGGTAAATGAGAAAAAGCAGGTATTAACTCCATCTGCGTTTGGTGAGATGGTCTATGAAGTAATATATGCTACCTTACCTATGATGCTGCAACCGGAAACAACAGCAGAGTGGGAAAAGGGGTTAAAGGAAATTGAGGAGGGAATACGGAGTAAGAGCGAATACGAAAGAGAACTTTTCCATTTTATTCGTAAGGAATGTGAAAGGATTAAAGCAGAAGACAATACAGAAGATATTGTAAAAAGGATACGTCCTTTTACATCTAAACGCATTCAGTATGAATATAAGGAATTTGATCCATACAATACAGCGATAAAATGTCCTTTGTGTGGCGATGATGTTGAAACGACACGATGGGGATTCAAGTGTAAATCTAATATCAGTAAAACAGAAGGCTGCAATTTTGTAATGGGAGATATTCTTGGACATGTGTTGCTGACACCGGAACTTGCGACCTTATTACATAAAGGGAAAGCCGGTCCATTTTATGATTTTGTTTCATCAAAAGGAAAGCCTTTTGGAGCAAATCTTTTATGGAATCAGGAACTTAAAAAGATTGAATTTGAAATGGTAGAAATGCCATGGGAAAAGACAGATTTAATATGTCCGATATGTAGTAAAAAAATAGTTACACAGAATGGGTTTTATAAATGTGAGGACTACATTGACAGAGAGCATGGCTGCAGCTTTTGGATTGGGAAAATACTTGGAAAAGTAATTCCGAAGAAGCAGATGGAAAAAATGCTTAAAGAGGGGAAAACTGATTTGATCAGCGGCTTTAAAAAAGCAGATGACAGCAGGTTTGATGCTTTTTTGTCTTGGAACAGAGCGGAAAGGAAAATTGAGTTTGTATTTCCGGATAGGGCTGATATGGTAACAAATTATTTTTGTCCTATTTGTAATGGTAAAATTTTAGCTACATCTTACGGTTTCAAATGTGAAAATTATAAGGTACAAGCTGAGCGTAAGGATGGGGATTGCAGTTTTTATCTTGGAACGTTATTAGGGCATACGATTAAAGAAAAAGAGTTGAAGGTGCTTTTGAGTGGTGGAATGACGGAAGCGGTTGCTTTTAAGAATGCCGATAAAAAAGCCTTTGAAGCTCATATGCGGTGGGATAATGAGCAAAAGAAAGTAGCACTTGTGTTTGATGAAAACAAGCCGGAAATGACACAATATAAATGTCCGATTTGTAATGAGCCTATTATTAAGAATAAATATGGATATTTTTGCAGTAAAAAAGATGGTAAAAGCGGTTGTCAGTTTGGAATCGGTGCTATTGCGGGGGTTTTGATTGATGAAAGGCAGTTCGGTAAACTTTTGTCACAGGGAAAGACTGATTTGATTAGCGGGTTCAAACCAAAAGAAAAAGGGAAAAATCCGTTTTCAGCATTCTTAAAATGGGATGCAGGGGAACAGAAAGTTGTATTTGAATTTCCAGATCAAAATGCAACAAAGGAAATTAGTAAATATACATGTCTGGTGTGTAGACAGAAAAAATTGATAAAAACTGCATATTCATATAGTTGTGATTGTGGTTTTAAAGTTCCTTTTACAATAGCGACTAAGGAATTGCCGGAGGAACAAATTACAAAATTACTGCTTCGAGGAGAAACAGATTTAATTAGTGGATTTTTTTCTGCCAGAACGAGAAAGCGTTTTGCGGCAAAACTCAAATTAGTTGGTAATAAAGTGGAATTTGAGTTTCCGGAAAAGGAATCATAATATCAGGAGGAATGTATTGTGAGAATTGATGGATTAGAGAAGTTAATTTGTGATACAGCAAAAAAAATAAATAATGTAGAGGAGATGGAAAAGTTTTTGACTTTTATGGGAACCGGGAATATGCATCATTGGTCAGTTGCAAATTTATTGGCTATCTATGCACAAAAACCGACAGCAACGTTAGTTGTTGATTTTACACAATGGAAAAAACTTAACCGTTATCCTAAAAAAAATAGTGGTATAGCTGTATATCCTTTTAATACATCAGGTGTTATGGGGAAATTTTGCGATTATATTTTTGATATTTCTGATACCAAAGTAAAGAGCGGAGATATTAAAAACGCTAAATTGGCCACATGGATTATGACACAGGATATTATAGATTCGTATCTTCGTAAAGAAGCTGTATCGGAGAATATGTCATTTGAAGAATATACATATTCAGTATTTAAGTTATATACAGAAAATTATTTTAGGTATCATAGGGATGAATATAAAAGTGATACAGAAGATGAGCGTGTAAATCTTTTACAGGAATTTGTAATAGATTGCTGCATGAAAATGTATATGACAAGGTGCAGTCAACCATATTATTTATCTGAAAAAAGCAAAAGTACGTTTGAAAATCTTTTTTTGAATGATTTAAATGGTGTAAATACAGAATTGTTTATGAAATGTTTTGGTGTGGCACAAATGATTACGCATCCATTTATAAATGTAATGAGTGAGCATGTAATTTCTGAAAAAAGGAGAATGAAAAATGAACAGAGAAATGCTGGAGCTGGAGATCGAAACAGGGAATCTGAGCGAGGAAGAAGTGATGACGGAACAGGAGTGGAGGGAATTACAGAATCTGAGCGAAGAAGAAGTGATGAAAAAATTGAATTTGGAAAAAATAGAGATTTTCCAGGGATTGGAGAAAGTGCTGAAGGGGAAATCAGTACAAGCAAGAAAAATAGTGGACTTTATGAAAGAAACGTGTCCGGAACAGTTAATGTTGATGCTGTCGGAGGGAACGTTGGAAGCATTCCTGAATCAGAGAGTTTCGGAAGCAAAAGAATACTTCGCAGCGAATCACAGGATAATGCAGGAGAAGGAGAACGTGTGGAAGATGGAAACGTTGCAGAGAATCAAGACCGAACAGCAGATATCGGCAACGCTGTGGGAGATCATCGACAAGGAGATATTATTCAGACCGATTCCGGTATAAATATCAGGGAAGAATATGAAGCGAGTGCCGATGGGCAGCTTTCTTTGTTTTCATTTTTGACAAATGATCATATGAGTGATCAGAATACAGGTTCTATATCTGTGGCGAGTGATTCTGCGTTTGTTATGTCAGACAATCCCCGATTTTCAGATGAGCAGATTGAGCATATTTTATTATCCGGGACAAATGGTTACAATTTGAATTGCAGAAACAACGTATTTTGTTATTATTCTACCAGATGGGAAAATCTTGATCGGAAACGTGCAGCAGAATATATAAAGAAAGAATATAAGGGAGCAGCATTAGGATTTGAGATAGAAAACAAAAAAATAGCAGTATACTATGATTCTGAAAAAGGAATGTTTTTGAGCAAGGGTGAAGAAGCAAGAATGTATCCTCAAATGGTTGTTTCATGGGAAAAAGTCGAAGAATATATTTATAACATGATTGCAGAGAATCGTTTTATGGATAAAAATTCTGAACTTGTAGCGAAGCAGCATGATGAAAATGCTCTTGTAACAGAATTGATTTACTATTTTATAGATGGTTTTCATATAGAAAAAACAGACTTGCCGGAACCGTTTGCCTCTGAAAAAAGAGTTTTTCCATCTATAGAAGATACTGTAAAAAAGGCATTGCATGATCCGAATCAGGCACAGACTATTTTAAGTGCTGGTAAGAAATTGTGGGATAGATGCGAACTTGGCGAGATAAAGCCACATTGGAGATATGCACATGAATACTCAAGAATAGAGCATTTAGAAGCTTATTTGAATGGTTATCATGCTTTTGACTTGCCGGAACAATTAGAAATTCTTAAACCTTCGTTTGTTACATTAGACAGTTTTGATAGTTATGTAGGATTATATAAATCCGGCGAAAGAGAAACATTGAAAAGATTGGAAATGTATGAGGCTTCCAATGGTGGAAAAGATGATGCTGCATTGGCAAATTATTTAAAATCTACATTTGGTGAATATAGTGGGTACGGATATAGTGGATATAATTCTGATCATACGTTTAAAGGTTTTAAAATTCGTATTGGAGTAAGAAATTCGGAGAATAAACATGAAATTACAAGATTTTTAACCAATAAGGAAGTGGCGAAAAGAATATGCCGGATTATTCGTGCTGATAAACTTCTTACTGCGGAGGAAAAAGAGATTTATCCTGGTTGGAAACAGAATAAGGATGAGTTACATGAAATGAGTGAAGCTTTTATGCGTGAGGTAGAAGCAGAGCGTGAAAAACTCAAAGAACAGTCTAAAAACGGTTCTACAAATATGCAATATCTTACTATGGCTGAGCATGATCAGTTACATCGTGAGATTGCAAAAAAATTATTTGAAAATTCACGATTCGATGCTGTACGTGAGGTATTAACAGTATTTCTGACATCATCTAAGCTGCAGAAAGAAGAAAAAGAAAATTTACTTCATGAATTGTTCCAAATTGAGAAAGATAAGGCATTTTCTCTGGTTGGTAATGATTATGCAATAGCAGGTATTGATTATGGAAAATATACGAGATTTTCATGTGATGTCATAAATTGCCATTGCTTTCCGCAGAATTATATTTTAACAGTAGGCTGGAGCAGTTACAGCAATTATTTTTCGATAACTTTTGAAGATATAACAACTGCATTGTGTGAATCTTTAGAGGAAATTGCTGCCGGAGAAGATATTTTATTGGATGAAGATATTTCTTATGGTATTTATGAGAATTTAATTAATCAATATGCCGGCATGCTGCGTTCTCGTATATGGACAGAAAATGACATAGAGAGTGTGGCAGATGGTAAATTGTCTGTTGTACAAAATATAGAAACAGCGGAGGGGGAGATTGAAGCAAATTCTTTTGGAACAGATGAAACTGCGGATGCGGAACCGGTTAGTGAAGAAATAGAGGAAAAGCAAGAACAGAGATTTCCAGCATTTACGGAATCGTTTCATTACAGCGATACATGGGAACCTAATAACGGGAGTGCTTCAGAGCGTTTTGAAAAGAATCTGACAGCGATCTCCTTATTAAAAGCAGTAGAAGATGGTATCATTCCCCTCACAGAGCGTACACAGGGACATTTAAGCCAATATGTAGGCTGGGGCGGTCTTTCTATGTATTTTGATGAAAGCAAGCCGGAATATGCTTCTGACAGGGCAAGATTAAAATCGTATTTGACGGATGAGGAGTATAGAATGGCAAAGGCATCAGTTACAGATGCTTTCTATACTCCACGTGCGGTTATGCATGGGATTTATCAGGCTTTGGAGCGATTTGGCTTTAAGGGAGGCAATATATTAGAACCTTCGATGGCCATTGGAAATTTTTATAGCGAAATGTCACCAGAAATGGAACAGAAAAGCAAGCTGTATGGAGTAGAACTTGATTCTATATCCGGCAGAATTGCAAAGCTGCTTCACCCGAATTGTGATATTCAGATTTGCGGCATTGAAAATGCGAGGGTGGAAGAGAATTTCTTTGATTGTGTAATCGGGAACGTTCCTTTTGGCGAATATAAAGTTTATGACAAGCAGTATGCAAAAGAGAATTTCCTGATACATGATTATTTCTTTGCGAAAGCATTGGATTTATGTGCACCAGGAGGTCTTATCTGTTTTGTTACATCAAAAGGTACATTGGATAAGAAAAACAGCAACGTGCGAAAATACATCTCTGAAAGAGCTGATTTTGTAGGAGCGATCAGATTACCGAATACTACATTTAAGGATTCTGCAAATACAGAAGTAACGAGTGATATTATTTTCTTAAAGAAAAAGGAAGTGCGTACTCTGCAGGAACAGGAGTTTGAAAGTGTTGAGTATAATGAGAAATATATACCTATTAACAGTTACTTTATTTCACATCCGGAAATGATGCTTGGTCATATGGAAGTAGATACAAAGCGATTTGGACCAGATAGAGCATTGTCATACCTTGTGCCTAATATTGGTACTACGTTGGAAGAAGATATGGAGAAAGCCGTATCACATCTTCCACGCAACATCTATATGCAGATGGAGCACAAAGCAGTTGAACGAGTTGATGATGTTGCTGAAATTGTAAGTA
>CAZNGY010000018.1:0-33196 GCA_964572955.1 uncultured Lachnoclostridium sp. | reverse complement strand
TGATGCGTTTGAGAACATGGGTGCACAGCTTGTTAAGGAAGTTGCAACAAAAACAAATGATGTTGCAGGAGACGGAACAACAACAGCCACGGTTCTTACACAGGCAATGGTTGCTGCAGGTATGAAGAATCTTGAGGCCGGTGCAAATCCTATTGCTCTCCGTCGTGGTATGAAGAAGGCTACGGATGCGGCAGTAGAAGCAATCACAAGAATGAGTCAGGTTGTAAACGGCAAGGATCAGATTGCAAAGGTTGCAGCTATTTCTGCAGGTGATGAAGAAGTAGGTAAGATGGTTGCGGATGCAATGGAAAAAGTTTCAAAAGATGGTGTAATTACTATTGAAGAGTCTAAGACAATGCAGACAGAACTTGACGTTGTTGAAGGAATGCAGTTTGACAGAGGTTACATTTCAAACTATATGTGTACTGACATGGATAAGATGGAAATCAACATGGATGATCCGTTTATCCTTATAACAGACAAGAAAATTTCAAATATTCAGGATATACTCCCTGTACTTGAGTCAATAATGAAGATGAGCGGAAAGCTGCTCATAATTGCAGAGGACGTTGAGGGCGAAGCGTTAAGCACTCTTGTTGTAAATAAACTTCGCGGTGTACTTAATGTAGCGGCAGTTAAGGCTCCCGGATATGGTGACAGAAGAAAAGAAATGCTTCAGGATATTGCAATACTTACAGGTGGTCAGGTAATCTGTCAGGATCTCGGACTTGATCTTAAGGATACAACAATTGAACAGCTCGGTCGTGCAAAGTCAGTTAAGATTACTAAGGAAAATACCGTAATTGTTGATGGTGCAGGTGATTCATCAGAAATTGCTGCAAGAGTAGAGCAGATTAAGGCACAGTATGAGGAATCTACATCAACATTTGATAAAGAGAAACTTCAGGAAAGACTTGCAAAACTTGCAGGCGGTGTAGCCGTAATCCGTGTTGGAGCAGCAACTGAAATTGAAATGAAAGAAGCAAAGCTTCGTATGGAAGATGCACTTAACGCGACAAAGGCCGCTGTTGAAGAGGGGATTATCGCAGGCGGCGGCTCTGCTTACATTCATGCGACAAAAGAGGTTGCAAAGGTAGCAGAAACTCTTCAGGGAGATGAAAAGACCGGAGCTAACGTAATTCTTAAAGCACTTGAAGCACCACTTTATTATATTGCTGAGAATGCTGGACTTGAGGGTGCCGTAATAATAAATAAAGTCAAGGAATCAGAAGAGGGAATCGGTTTCGATGCGGCAACAGACCGTTATGTAAACATGGTTTCAGCAGGAATTCTTGATCCGGTTAAGGTAACAAGAACAGCTCTTCAGAACGCGACAAGCGTTGCTTCCACACTTCTTACGACAGAGTCAGTTGTTGCAAACATTAAGGAGCCTGCTCCTGCGATGCCTGCAATGAACCCTGACATGATGTAATTTGTGTAAAACGCAAAAGTTCAAAATATTATAACTGAATAATGAAAAACAGTTAATACAGGAAAGCTTTGATCGTAAAGGATTAAAGCTTTCTTTTTTTTGTAAAAATGAAAATTTATCGAAACACCGCAAATACTTAAGAAAAGTTTAAAAAGATAGGATAATAAGTGGATTTACTGAAAAATAAATATGTGGTAAACTGTATGAGTTCAAATAGGGGTTATGGGAGCATTGTGGAAAAACAATGCTTTTTGTCGTACAAAAATTACCGATGGTCTTTTATGAGGAATGACCGGAAAGGGAAATAAATGAAATTTCGTGATAGATTAAAAAAAGATTTTCTTGTACTTGACGGAGGAATGGGAACCCAGCTTCAGGCAATGGGAATGGAACTCGGAGGTATTCCGGAACTGCTTAACCTTACAAATCCGGCAATGATAACAAGGATTCATTCAGGATATGTGGCAGTAGGGGCGGATGTTGTATATGCAAATACGTTCGGTGCTAATCGTAAAAAAATGGCGAGAACAGGGAAAAGTGTCGACGAGCTTATTAAAGCCGCAATTCTCAATGCAAGAAAAAGCGGGGCATCTTATGTTGCACTTGATATCGGTCCGATAGGTGCATTGCTTGAACCGGTGGGAGATTTAAGCTTTGATGAGGCATATGACATTTTTAAAGAAGAAATAACAGCCGGAAAGGACTGTGACCTTATAGTAATAGAAACCATGACGGATCTTTATGAAGCAAAGGCAGCGGTGCTTGCGGCAAAGGAAAACAGTGACAAACCTATAGTTGTTACAATGTCATTTGAAGAAAACGGACGTACTTTTACGGGAACGGACGCAGAGAGTTTTGCAGTAACTATGGAGAGTCTCGGAGTGGATGCAATAGGTCTTAACTGTTCTCTTGGACCGGAAGCACTTGCTCCGATTTTAAAGAAAATTAAAGATGCATGTACACTTCCGCTTGTGTTTAAGCCTAATGCGGGTCTGCCTGACCCTTTGACAGGCAGATATGATGTTGATCCGGAAGAATTTGCTGCTTCAATAAAGGAACTTCTTCCATACGGCATAAGAATGGCAGGAGGATGCTGCGGAACGACTCCGGATTATATAATGAAGGTTGCTCTTGCGGTAGACGATTTCAGAAAAGAAATTGCGGAAAAGGGCGAGGCGAACGTGATGCTTGAAAGAAAAGAACCTGAAAGCTGTGTATGTTCGTCCAGAAAAACCGTATATATGGATATGCCGAGAGTTATAGGCGAGAGAATTAATCCGACAGGTAAGAAGCGCTTTCAGGAAGCACTTAAAAACGGTGACATGGACTATGTGCTTAACCAGGCAATAGAGCAGGCAGAAGCGGGAGCTGATATACTTGATATTAATGTCGGCGTTCCGGGAATTGATGAAAAAGAGACCATGGTAGAGGTGATTAAGGCGGTTCAGAGCGTGGTTGATCTTCCTTTACAGATAGATTCTTCAAATCCTGAAGTTATAGAGGCAGCATTAAGGATATATAACGGAAAACCGATAATCAATTCGGTAAATGGTGAGAAAGCATCAATGGATGCCATACTTCCGCTTGCAGCAAAATATGGTGCAGCGATAGTAGGTCTGACTCTTGATAAAACAGGAATACAGAAAACGGCTGTTGCAAGATATGCAATAGCGGAAAGAATTTTCAGAGTTGCGGTTAAGATGGGAATTAAACCGAAGAATATCTTTATAGACTGTCTTACAATGACGGCAAGTACTGAACAGGATGCCGTTATGGCAACTTTGGAGGCAATGCAGCGAGTAAGAAGGGAACTAGGAGCTAAAACCGTACTGGGAGTTTCCAATATCTCGTTTGGACTTCCATTCAGAGAGCAGGTCACAACTGCATTTCTTACGATGGCACTCTGCTACGGTTTGACTCTTCCGATAATAAATCCGAACTCGGAAAGTGTTATGGGAGCCGTAAGAAGTTTCAGACTTCTTGCAGGACATGACAGAAATTCAACCGAATATATAAATGCATATGCAGAATACACTCCGGAAGCAAAAAGATATAAGCCGGATGGTAATGAGGCGGCAAAGAGAGTTGCTGAAAGCACAAATGCGGATAAAGGTGCGGCCGGTGTGTGGGAAGAAAGAGCCGTAAAAGCATTTGGTGAAGAAGGAAGGTCTCTTTTTAATGCGGTTGTTAAGGGCCTTAAAGATGAGGGTGTAATACTTACGGAAGAATGTCTCAAAAAGGGAGATTCGCTGGAAATAGTGAATGAAGTTCTGATTCCGGCATTGGATTACATAGGAAGCAGATTTGAAACAGGAAAGCTCTTCCTTCCGCAGCTCATTCTTTCGGCATCTGTGGTACAGGCTGCCGGTGAATGTATAAAGAAGGAACTTGCAAACAGTGGGAATGAAGCTTCTGATAACGGAAAGGTTGTGCTGGCAACCGTTAAGGGTGACATTCATGACATCGGAAAGAATCTGGTAAAAGTGCTTCTTGAAAATTACGGATTTACGGTAATTGATCTCGGAAAGGATGTTCCACCGGAAAAGGTGGTGGAAGCAGCAATGGATCCGGAAGTTAAACTTGTTGGTCTCAGTGCGCTTATGACAACAACGCTTGTGAGCATGAAGGAAACGATAGAAAAACTGAAGGCGGCAGGTGCTGACTGTAAAACGGTTGTCGGAGGTGCCGTGCTTACGCCAGAATATGCAAAAGAAATTAATGCGGACTATTATGCAAAGGATGCACTTGATACATGCAATATAGCCAGAGAGGTTTACGGGATATCCCGTGACTGATGGTCTAATGAAAAGGATGTCGTCAGGTGATATGAAAGGAATTGTTTATGAAACTTATTATCGGATTAGGCAACCCGGGTAAGGAATACGAGAATACAAGACACAATATGGGTTTTCGTGTTATTGATGAACTTGCAGACAGAATGAATGTCAAAGTTTCAAACAGGGAACATAAAGGGCTTACTGCAAAAGGAATGCTCATGGGAGAAAAAGTGATTCTTTTAAAACCACAGACTTTTATGAATAAAAGCGGTGAGTCGGCAGGTCCGCTTGCATCATATTACGGAATAGAACCGTCAGATATTATTGTTGTATATGATGATATATGTCTTGAACCGGGGCACATACGCATAAGAAAAAAAGGCAGTGCCGGCGGACATAACGGAATGAAAAGTTTAATTTCCCATTTAGGGGAAGATAATTTTGAAAGAGTGAGAGTGGGAGTAGGAGAAAAACCGGAAAAATATGACCTTGCGGATTGGGTTCTCGGACATTTTGACAAAAATGATGCGGAAGCTGCAGATAAAGGTGTAGAGATGGCGGCAAAAGCCGTATGTGTAATGATTTCCGAGGGCTGCGACCAGGCAATGAATTTGTTTAACGGAGTGTAGAAATGTTAAAAACATTTTTTGAACCATTAGCTGAATATAAGGAAATAGAAGATATAAAGCAGGACGTTTTAGATGGGAAAACACCGATTCAGATTACCGGCTGTATAGATGTGCAGAAAAGTCATCTTATGCAGGCGGTATCAGGTGATTTTAAGTATAAGGTTATAGTAACATACAATGACATTCAGGGGAGAAAACTTTTTGAACAGTTCAGGCTTTATGACGAAAATGTCTGTTTCTATCCGGCAAAAGATTTTATTTTTTATCAGGCAGATATACAGGGAAATCAGCTTGTCAAAGAGAGAATGGCAGTTATCGAAAGACTTATCAAAAACAAACCGGTAACTGTGATTACGAGTATAGACGGCGGTATGGACAAAAGATTATCGCCGGAAGTTTACAAAAGAGCAATTATAACCTTAAAAGAGGGAGACGAACCTGACTTAGATGAATTAAAAAGCAGCCTTCTGCTTATGGGTTACGAAAGTCAGATTAAGGTAGAGAATCCGGGAGAATTTTCAATAAGAGGAGGGATAATAGACATATATCCTCTTCTTGCACCTGCACCTTACAGAATTGAGCTGTGGGGTGATGAAATTGATACTATAAGAATATTTGATGCAGCCAGTCAGCGTTCCATAGAGAAAACGGATGAAGTCTGCATTACGCCGGTGATTGAGAATGTTTTTACCAAAGAACAGCTTGAAAACGGTATAAAAAGGCTTGCTGAGGAGGCTTCTTATGCAGAGGAAAAATTTCGTAAGGAGTTTAAGACTGAAGAAGCGGCAAGAATAAGAAAAAATCTTGGTGAATTGCGTGAAAATATTGAGTATATGTATCATGCAGTTAATCTGGACAGTTACATTACAAGTTTTGAAAAGAAAACCGTAAGTCTGTTTGATTATTTTCCGAAGGATGAGACGATTTATTTTATTGATGAACCGTCAAGGATTGAAGAACGCGGAAGAGCAGTAGAGCAGGAATACCGTGAAAGTATGAGTCACAGACTGGAGCAGGGTTATATCATTGCATCACAGGCGGATGCCGTGATGGGCTACAAGGAGACTATTGCAAAAATTTCCGGGAAAAGAACGATAATGCTCTCTGCAATTTCGGGACATGTTCTTTGGAAACCTGCTTCAAAGTACAATATAAATGTAAGGTCGATTTCATCGTATCAGTCAGATTTTGCCGGACTTGTAAGCGATTTAAAAAAGTATAAGAAAAACAGGTACAGGGTGCTTATTGTTTCAGCATCAAGAACAAGGGCGAAAAGACTGGTGACTGACCTGATGGATTATGAAATCCAGGCATTCTATTCGGAGGATAAGGACAGGGTAGCCGCTCCGGGAGAGATAATGATATGCTATGGACAGCTTTCGGAAGGATTTGAGTATCCTCTTATTAAGTTTGTAATTATTACTGAGTCAGACATGTTTGGCGGCACAAAAGGCAGCCGGAAGAAAAAAAGTACAAAGCCTGACGGACGTAAAATGCTTGAATTTAACCAGCTTACGGTGGGGGACTATGTGATTCATGAAAATCACGGACTCGGTATATATAAGGGTATATTCAAGATAGAGACAGACCATATAATAAAGGATTATATAAAGCTCGAATATGGCGGCGGCGGAACTTTATATGTTCCGGTTACTGCGCTTTCACTTATGCAGAAATACTCCGGCGGAGACACCGAGAGAAAACCGAAGCTTAATAAGCTGAATTCGGTGGAATGGAAGACTACAAAGACGAAGGTAAGGGCATCGGTAAATGAAGTGGCACAGGAGCTGGTGGATTTGTATGCAAAACGTCAGATGATAAAAGGATTTGCTTTTTCCGAGGACACGGTATGGCAGAATGAGTTTGAAGAACTGTTTCCGTATGAGGAAACCACAGATCAGCTTAAGGCAATCGAAGATACAAAGGCTGATATGGAAAGTACGAGAATCATGGACAGACTTATATGCGGTGATGTTGGATACGGTAAAACTGAAGTTGCACTCAGGGCAGCATTTAAAGCAGTTCAGGATTCTAAGCAGGTTGCAGTACTTGTTCCGACAACAATTCTTGCACAGCAGCACTATAACACATTTATACAGAGACTTAAGGATTTTCCTATAAGGGTTGAAGAATTAAGCCGGTTCCGTTCAAAAGCGGAGCAGAAAAAGTCAGTAGAGCGCATACGAAAAGGAGAGGCAGACATAGTAATAGGTACGCACAGACTGCTAAGCAAAGATGTTGTATTTAAAAATCTCGGACTTCTTATTGTGGATGAAGAGCAGAGATTCGGCGTAAATCATAAAGAAAAGATTAAGCAGTACAAAGCTTCGGTTGACGTTCTCACGCTGTCGGCAACTCCTATACCGAGAACGATGCACATGAGTCTTATAGGAATCAGGGATATGAGTATTCTTGAAGAACCGCCGGTTGACAGAATGCCGATACAGACGTACTGCCTTGAGCATAATGATGAACTTATAAGAGAAGCAATCATACGAGAACTGTCACGAAACGGACAGGTTTACTTTGTGTATAACAGAGTGGCGGGAATAGAAGATGTTGCGGCGAAGATAAGAGAGATGGTACCGGATGCAAATGTCGCATTTGCACACGGACAGATGAATGAAACCCTTCTTGAAAAGATAATGCTTGAGTTTATTAATGGTGAAACCGATGTGCTTGTATCGACAACAATCATCGAAACGGGAATGGATATTTCAAACGTCAACACGATTATAATAGATGATGCGGACAGATTTGGTCTTTCACAGCTTTATCAGCTTAGAGGACGTGTCGGAAGAAGCAACAGAACAGCATATGCGTTTCTTATGTACAAAAGAGATAAAATGCTGAAAGAAGAGGCAGAAAAAAGACTTTCGGCAATAAGAGAGTTCACTGACCTTGGAGCCGGTTATAAGATAGCCATGAAAGATCTTGAAATCAGAGGCGCAGGAAATCTTTTGGGTGAACGTCAGAGCGGGCATATGAGTGCGGTCGGGTATGACCTGTATTGCAAGATGCTGAATGAAGCCGTTAAAAAACTTAAAGGAGAAACGGTGGAGGATGAATTTGAAACCGCTGTTGATATGGAGGTTAATGCATATATTCCTTCAACCTACATTAAAAATGAAGTTCTTAAGCTGGATATGTATAAAAGAATCGCTGCAATTGCGACAGAGGAAGATGTTTCGGATATGCAGGATGAGCTTATAGACAGATTTGGTGAGCTTCCGCAGCCGGTTAATATCCTTCTTTATGTATCCTATATAAGGAGTCTTGCGAATGATGTTTATGTAACTGATTTAAAGCAAAAAGGAGCAACACTTGAATTAAAGATGCTTCCGATGGCAAAAATCGATGTAAACAGGCTACCGGAGTATATTAAGGAACAAAATGGAAAATGCAGACTGATAACCGGAAAAGAGCCGGTTTTTGTGTACACCCTCAAACCCGGTAAAAAAGAGGCAGATGTGCTGGTTAATGAGGTTGAAGAAATTCTTAAAGGACTTAGGAATATATTACAGGACAGGTCGATGGAAATTTCGCAGAATGAGGCGATGAAAAAATGAGGTTCAAAATGAAAAAACTAATTAAAACAGGCCTAATTGTTCTGGCAGCTGTTCTTGGAATCATTCTTGGAATGTTTGTTTATAAAAACACTGACATTCAGGGACTGGCAGATAAAAAAAGAGATGAACAGCTGCAGAACGATATCGTAATCAAAGTTGCAGACATGACAGTGTCAAAAACAGAAGCAGTTGCTTATCTGGAAGCCATGAAGGATAAAACGGAAGGCATTTACGGAACGGAGGTCTGGGGATACAGACTGGACAGTGAAGGTACGGAATTTTACGATACCATGAAGCAGGGGGTTCTGGAAAAGCTCATCTATATAAAAATCATATGCGCAAATGCAGATGTATACGGTGTTAAGCTTACGGCAGCGGATGAACTCAATATAGATGAATATGTGGCGGATTTTTTTGCCGGAATTAACGAGGAAACAGCGGAAAAGTATAATCTGACAGAGACTGTTGTAAGAAGGATTTATGAAGAAAACGTATTGGCAGACAAGGTTTATGAGAGTATAACCTTGAGTCATGAGGTTAAAGCTGATGAAGAAAAATGCAGACAGGCGGATTTTCAGGTCATAGAAATAGATAAGTTTCTGCTTGACGGAGAAGGAACCAAAATATTTTTTGATGATGAGAAGCTTGAAGAAGCGGAAAAGAAGGCACAAGAAGCAGCAGCGGAACTTTCGGCTGGAATTGATTTTGAGTCGGCAGCTCTTTTATACAGTGATAATTCGCAGACGGAAATTACCTGCGGAGCATCTGATTTGCCGCTTTCGATAGCGGAACAGGTTATGGCACTTAAAGAAGGTGAAAGTTCGGGAGTGTTGGAAACGACGGACTCATTCCTTATTTACAGGTGCGTAAGTGAAAAAAATCAGCAGGCAACGGAGGAAGCGGTTGAGAAAGCGATAAAAGAAGGCAGAGAGGAATATTTCAGCAGTCTGTTCGCATTATGGAAGGACGGAACGGATATAGAAATAAATCAAAAATTATGGGATTCACTGTAAATAATAAGGGGTCTGCCTGTCGGCTGTTGTATGGGGTTGTGTCTGTCAGGATATGATTTACGACAAGAACCGCGGTTAAGGCTTGATTTTTTATAGTGGTATGATATTATTTGTACGACATAATATAAGAAGCAGAATTCTTTCCGGAAAACAGGAAGAAAGAAAGAGGAATACATGTTTAAGAAAGTAAAGAAAGCATATCTTACGACAGAAAAAAAAGTCGGAGGATTTGCCGGAATCTTTAAAAAATTCAGAATATTCCATTCAAGTATATTTCAGGTTTACTTCCTTGGAATAATAACCACACTCATTATAGAACTTCTGTCAAAGAAGTCATTAGTGGCATTGACAAAATGGGTGTTTTGTCATCCGCTTATTTTCCTTACGAATGTGTGCATAGTTTCTATTTTTTATTCATTTGCAGTAGCATTCAGGAGAAAATACTTTTTGTACACCATTGCTGCATTTATATGGATTTTTATAGGTGTAACAAATTCAATCGTGACGGCAAACAGAGTAACACCGTTTACTGCAGGGGACGTTAAAACCCTGTCGTCCGTATTTACCGTTATCTCCAAATACATTTCGGCATGGCAGTTCGGGCTGATTATAGCTGCAGTTGTTATTGTTATAGCTTTAATAGTCAACGGTTACTTCAGATTTCCGAGAATCGGAGGAAAATTCAGTTATGTGAAAAATGTTACGTTGGCAGTGATATTAATTGTGTTGAATTTTCTTATCATTAACCTCTCCATGAGATTCGGAATCATGTCGGTTAATTTTGTGAATCTGAGAAATGCATATCAGGATTACGGTTTGGCTTATTGTTTTTCAAACAGCGTGGTTAATACGGGTATCAATAAACCAAAGGGGTACTCTAAGAAAAAAGTTGATGATATTCTTTCCAATATCGCAACGGCACCAAATGCAGGGGCAGCCGGAGATGAAACGGATGATAAGCAATTTGAAAATGACAAGCCTAATGTGATTTTTGTACAGTTGGAGTCGTTATTTGATGTAAACAGACTTGAGGGAGTAGAGTTTAAAGAGGATCCGCTTCCTACACTTACGGAACTTAAGAAAAAATACAGCTGCGGACTCTTAAGGGTTCCAAGTATAAGTGCCGGAACCGCAAATACAGAGTTCGAAATTCTTACCGGAATGAATATGGATGATTTCGGCCCCGGAGAGTATCCCTTCAAAACAGTACTTTCAAAGGAACTTACTACGGAAAGCATAGCAAATAATCTTAAAGAATACGGATACAGTACTCATGGCATACACAATAATACAGCAGGTTTTTATTCAAGAAAAATTGTATATCCGAACCTGGGAATAGATACATTTACTTCAATTGAGTACATGACAAATGTGAAGCTTAATGCTCTTGGATGGGCGAAGGATGATGTGCTTACAAGGTATATAAATCAGGCACTTGATTCGACCGAAAATCAGGATTTTGTATTTACGGTATCGGTTCAGGGACACGGGGCATATCCGGATGAAGATGTTCTTGAAGACGATTCACTTCTTGTATCACTGGACGGACTTTCAGGAGAAGTCGGCGAATATAATTTCGCATACTATCTTGAGCAGATACATGAAATGGACCAGTTCGTTGCAGACCTTATAAGTTCTTTGGAAAAGAGAAATGAAAAAACAGTACTCGTGCTTTATGGAGACCACCTTCCGGGATTTGACTTTACGGAAGAAGATTTATCGACGGGAACTCTTTATGATACGGAATATATAATCTGGTCAAATTATGATCTTGGTGAAAAGCAGGATAAAGACATGGAAGCATATGAGCTAAACGCCTACGTTATGGACATGCTGGGATATGATGCCGGTCTTATTACAAAACTTCACCAGAACAGGGATAAATATGACACTACAGAGTATCTTGAGGCACTTAAAACCCTGGAATATGATATGCTTTATGGTGATATGAACTGTTGGAACGGGGAAAATCCTTATGTTTCACATCCTGTAAAGTATGGATATGAAGAAATAACAATTGAGAGTATAGCGTTGGTACCTGAGGAAGGAGAAAAGAATTATTACTATCTCTTTATCAGCGGAAAGAATTTTACTGATTACAGCAGGGTTTTCCTAAATGAGAATGACAGGCTCAGTACAACCTATATGAATGACCATCTTCTTTATGTGCCGGGAGTTGAACTGGAACCGGGTGATGAACTTTATGTTTCACAGTCGTCGTCATCAATCACGACACTCACGGCTACGACCCCATATATAGTAACGGAAGAAGATATCAGCAGAAAGTTTAATATAACCATTACACCGGTTGAAGAATAGTGGTGGAGGAAAGATGAAGAAAGAAACGATATATGTATCTGTATGGGCCGTTTTAATAATTTTAGTTACGGCTACAGGGCTTGCAACTTTTGGTTATGAGGATGATAAGAATCTTACTCTTGCTATAATGTTCCACGGAATTCCGGGACTGGTAACTCTTCTTGATCTTGCGAATTTTTTCAGATATGAGAAGTATTATACGCATTTTAAGTTTGTGGCAGTAAACTTCTTAATTGTAATCGGAGCAGCATTTGTGCTTGAAAGTGCGGCAATTCTTGTATCGTTCGGAATTACAAATCCGCAGGTTAAACTTTTTATTTTTGCGGCAGCATTTTCAGTCATGGCTGGTGTGATAAACCTTTTTGAGACAGGTTTTTTTGCATTAGTTATGAAAAAAAGAAGAAAAAAGCAGTAAATTGCGGATTTGAACGGTATGAAGAAAAAAAACTCTTTAAAAAATGTCTTATAGGTGATAAACTTACAAGGCATGGTTGTGCAGAATAAGGAATAAACCAACCGTCGGTAACAGAGACGGATTACGGAGGAAATTAATGAGTATTGAGAACAGACTTGCGGCTAAGAAACGTTCAAAACAGGCCAAGGCAAGAAGAATCAGAAACAGAGTATTTAAAATTGTCGGAATCTGCATGATTCCGGTCATCATAGCATTAATAGGATATGCGGTACTTTTAAACAGACTTGAGAAGAATGCGTCATATGATTCCTATATTAACAGCGACGGAACAATTGATGCGAAGGCAGCAAAAAACTATGTAACAATGTGTGATTATAAAAATATTACCATTGACCGTGAAGAGAATCTTCCTACAGAGTCGGAAGTTCAGAAGCTAATTGACAGCGCACTTTCAAGTAATACTGAAACGGTTACTGAGGCAGGTACGGAAATTCCTGATGATGCAAAGGTGGTTCTGGCATATACGGTAACGGCTGACGGTACGGAAATGACGGACTTTGCTGAAACAGACAGATCCTACACTCTCGGCTCAAATGTTTATACGGAAGAATTTGATAAAGCAATCGCATCACACAGAGTCGGAGATGATTTTGAAATAACGATTGAATTTGAGGATGTTTACAGCAACACAAACTATGCAGGTAAAACGGTTGTTTTCAAGGGACAGGTTAAGAGTGCTGATATTGTTCCTGAATTTACCGATGAATTTGTAGCTGAGAAGCTTAAGGAAGAAATGGAGGGAAGTGAGTACCCTCTTACAGCGGAAGGATACAGAAATTTCTGTGCAAACAGTCTTTTCGAAGAAAATGTAAAAGAGGCAGTAAGCGAATATATAGACAACAATACTGAGGTTAAATCCTATCCATGGCTATACACAACGACAAGAAGATATCTTCAGGAAAAACTGTATGATAACTATGTGGCAAGCTACAATACACAGGCAGCTCAGTATGGGTACAATACTATAGACAGTGCAATGTCACTTCTTGGAATCACATCAAAATCAGAATACAAGGATCGTCTTAAGAGCGACGCCCGTTCAACAACAAAATATTTCCTTGCATATCAGGCAATTTTTGAAGATGCAGGACTTGCAGCAATAACAGAGGAAGATGTTAAGGCGTTTGTTGAGGAAAATGATGCCGATTATGATGAACTTGTTGAAAACAATGGTTATAACTACCTGGCGCAGCAGACACTCAGACAGCATGCATTTGATTATGTCATGACTCTTGTAAAGTATGATGGAGACAGTACAAAAATGTGGCTTCCTGATACAGCCACACAGTCAGATGCAGATTAGGTAACAGATGGGATTTTTTAAAAAGGCCAGCAGGTATAACTGCTGGTCTTTTGCGAATTATGGGTGAGATTTTGACAAAATCAGCCCTGTATCAGAATGGAGGAAATTATGCCATCAATTTATGCACACAAAAAATTCGGGGCACTTGTTTATAAAGCACTGCCGGTAGATGTAAGGGAGATTATTGCAGACGGATATGAATGTTTCCTTGCGGGACTGCACGGGCCGGATACGCTTTTCTTTCATAATCCGGGTATGGAATCGGAAGTACAGTCGATAGGAAGCCGAATGCACAAAGAATGTTTTAGGAAGCAATATGAAAGAGCAGTGTTAATATTGAATGAAAGAGATGACAATGACAGAATGGCATATTTTCTGGGATGTATCTGTCATTACATTTCGGACAGTGCCTGCCACCCGGTTGTTAATGAAGCTATGGAACGTACCGGAATGTCACATGGCAAGATAGAAACCGAACTTGAAAGATATATTCTTTTAAAAGATGGTCATAATCCGATGACTTATCCGACATCTGCCCATCTTGCGGTAAACATGGATGTTGCGGAAGCTGCATCGGTTTTCTGTCCCGGAGTGAGCACCGGAGAGTTTCTTGCAGCCCTGGCAGCGATGAAAGCTGCTTATAAAATATGCAGAATTCCGCAGACAGAAATAAGGAACGGTATATGCAAAATTATGGAAGCAACGGGAAACGAGAAGAAAATAGCTTCCCTTTTAATGAGCAGACAGAAGAGCAACATGGCGCATCCGTATGTAAAAGAGATTTATGAGGTGATGCTTTCACAGGTTTCGGTAGCGGCAGATGAGATAGTTCGTTTTGCAAGGTACTATGATGAAAATCCGGTAGCATCAGACAGACTCTGTCTTGATTATAACGGAAACAGATAACGGAGGCATAAAGATGATTATTACGGTTACATTGAATCCGGCGGTTGATAAAACACTTTATGTGCCGGGATTTAAGACAGGCAGGCTCAACAGAATTGAGAGCATGTCGGTTGAACCCGGAGGTAAAGGCATAAATGTATCTCTTACATTAAAGAACATGGATGCAGAAAGTACGGCAGTAGGAATATTCGGTGGCAGTACGGGTATGTCAATTGTGGATGAGCTTGGTATAAGAGGAATTAAAACAGAAGCAGTTTATGTTTCGGGTGATACCAGAACAAATACAAAAATTGTCTGTGGAAATGAACTTACAGAACTTAATGAAGCAGGACCGGAGGCTGGAGAAACAAGCCTTGAAAGACTTAGGGAAGTAATTCTTAAATATGCAGAGCCTGCAAATATATTTGTGTTTTCGGGAAGTGTTGCCAGAGGAATACCGGATGATATTTATTATGAACTTATTTCAATGGTAAGAGAGAGAGGAGCAGTAACCATTCTTGATGCGGATGGAGAACTTTTCAGAAAAGGAATTGAAGCAATGCCTTATGCCGTAAAGCCTAATCTTACAGAACTTTTTACCTATTACGATGAAGATTTCGGGGGAACAATTCCGGAGGATTACAAGCCGCATGTTGTCGATTACGCAGCAAAGCTTATTGAATCGGGAATAGAGACCGTAATAGTGTCCCTTGGAGCGGATGGAGCTTATTTTACAAATGGTGTAAATAATATGTTTCTTGAGTCCGAAATTGATGATTCAGAGGTTGTTTCATCCGTAGGTGCGGGAGACAGTATGGTTGCAGGACTTGCATATTCTCTTGAATATATGCTTGATTTTGACGAAATGGCAAAACTTACAATGAAAATGGCTGCCAAGACCTGCCGAAGGGAAAGAGATTAAACAGGATACCAGCCTGATGTGTAATATTTATCGATATACGGCATATAATTACACAAAATATCAGGTGGTGCAGATGAAAAAAGAAGATAAAATAGTGATTTTTAAAGCCATCGCATTAGTGATGGCTTTGTTTGTTGTTGTAATACTTGCAATGTGTCTTCTTCCAAAGGTTTCACCGGTGTTTAATACGATGGGAACGGCGGCACAAAGCCGTCTGCTTCCGATATACTGTGTTGAAACAGAGGAAAAAAAGGTAGCGATTTCATTTGATTGTGCGTGGGGAGATGAATACAGTGAGAAACTTTTGGAGATACTCAGGGAGAAAAATATAAAGGCTACATTTTTTATGACAGGACAGTGGGTAGAAAACTATCCTGATACTGTAAAGAAAATTGCAGAAGAGGGACATGAGCTTGGAAATCACAGTGATACGCACCCGCAGATGACGGGGCTTTCTGCAGACGGATGTAAATCAGAACTTACAAAGACACATGAAAAAGTAAAAGAACTTACCGGAGTGGAAATGACGCTTTTCAGACCGCCATACGGAGCATATAATGATACGGTAATAAATGCTGCAGGGGAACTCGGCTATCAGACAATACAGTGGGATGTTGATTCGCTTGACTGGAAAGATTACGGCAGGGACTCAATAATAAATACAGTTTGTAACCATGCTCATTTGGGAAATGGTTCAATAATACTCATGCATAATGGAGCTAAATATACAAATGAGGCATTATCGGAAATGCTGGATAAACTTATTGAAAAAGGGTATGAAATTGTACCTGTGTCAGAGCTTGTTCTGCCGGGAAAATACAAGACTGACTATGATTGTGACCACGAGGGAAGACAATTTAAACTGTAAATAAAATGTGATTTCTGACGGAAAAACACGCAAATAAAAACAACATGGAAAAACCGGTCCATAGGGGTTAAAAACTGATTTACTTATATTATCGGAGAGTGTATAATTTTCATGTACACGGTATATTGAAAATCCGTGTATGATTAAATTTCGAAATACAATGTGAGGGTGGAACATGAATTACAAGGATACCCCATTATGGGATGAGTCATTGGACATTGAAGCCAGACTGGATTATCTTATCGCAGAACTTACGACAGATGAAAAACTCGGAATGCTGGGAATTGCGTCTCCGGAAATTGAAAGACTCGGAATAAACGGACAGATGAGTCTTGGAGGGGAGGCAGCACATGGTGTTGAGGCCAGACATGACCAGAGTGTAAATAACGACAGGAAAGCTGAAGAAACAACCGCTTTTACACAGCCTATAGGACTTAGTGCAACTTTTGATACCGAACTTATGGAAAAAATCGGATCGGCAGTGGGATATGAAGCAAGGGCACTTTATAACAGCGGAGATACGGGGCTTTCAAGATGGGCACCAACGGTTGACATGGAGCGTGATCCGAGATGGGGAAGAAATGAGGAAGGATATGGGGAGGATCCGTATCTGACCGGAAAAATGGCTTCAGCCTATGTCAGGGGAATGAAAGGAGAGCACCCTTTTTATATCCTTACTGCAGCAACACTTAAGCATTTTTACGCAAATAATGTTGAAAACGGAAGAGACTACAAATCCTCATCAGTTGATCCGAGGAACAAGCTTGAATACTATATTGAGCCTTTCAGAAGATGTATAATTGAAGGCGGTGCACAGGGGGTAATGACCGCTTATAATGAAATTAACGGTATACCATGCAATCTCAATGATGAAGTTAATACCTATCTGAGAGATGAGTATGGCTTTGAAGGACATGTAGTAACAGATCAGGGTGACTTTACCCAGACGGTAGATTCACATCATTACACTAAGAGCCTTAAAGAGGCACTTTGCATGACCCTGAATGCAGGAGTTGATGTTATAACGGACGATCCTGAACTTATAAGGAAAGCCGCAGCGGAAGCATATGAAAGCGGTATGCTGACAGATACAATGCTTAACAGGGCAATACGACATTCATATGCAACGAGAATCAGACTCGGTATGTTTGATCCGTATGGAACGACTCCATATGCCGGTGTGAAGAAAGATGTAATAAACTGCAGAAAACACAGAGAGCTTGCAAGAGAGGCGGCACAGAAAGCATGTATACTGCTGAAAAATGAAGACGGCTTTTTTCCTATGAAGCATAAAGAAAGTAATGTGGTACTTATCGGACCTTGGGCAGATGCATGGCACAATGACTGGTACGGAGCAAAACCGCCATACAAGGTAACAATATATGATGCACTTGCCGAAAGATACGGAAGTGAAAATATAAAGTATGACAATGGTCTGGATGAAATTATAATAGGCTGCAAAGGCGGATACATAAAAATAGATAAGAACAACGAAGCAGTAGTTACGGATAACATGGATGAAGCGGAGGTTTTCTCCGTAAACGACTGGGGCAATGGTCATGCTCATCTGAGGGCATCAAACGGTCTGCTTCTCAGAACAAATGATGAGGGAAAACTTATCGTTCAGAACAAAGAGGCTTTTGAATGGTTCATAAGAGAAGATATGGATCTGAGAAAGAGAAGTGACGGAGGATATGAAATAAATAACTGGAACGGACTCAGAATAGGTACTTTTGATGATGGCATTAAGGCTTGCGGAACTCCGGAATTTGTATTTAAGAACCGTGTGCCGATGACCGGTGAATGGGAAAGTGATGATGAAGCTTTTATCTTTGATATTATTGTAAAATCTTCTGCGGCAGAACGGTGCGGAAGGCTTGCGGCTGCTGCGGAAAGGGTTATTCTCTGTCTTGGATGCAATCCGTGCGTCAACAGTAAAGAGGCTGTTGACAGGGAAAATCTTGACTTTATTGAGAGCCAGTCCATGCTTGTGAAAGCGGTTGCCGGGGCAAATGAAAACACAGGAATTGTTTTGGTTGCAAATTATCCGTATTATCTTGAGGAAGAACTCAGTCTTGTAAAGGCAGTATTGCTTACGGCATCCGGCTCGGAAGAACTCGGACACGGTGTAAGTGACTGTATATCCGGAAAAGTGTCACCTGCCGGACGACTTAATGAAACATGGTACGGGAAAGATGAGGAGCTTCCGGATTTTAATAATTATGACATAAGAAAAACAGGCAGAACTTACAGGTACTATAATCATAAGCCTTTGTTTGCATTCGGATACGGAAAATCATATACTGAGTTTGCATATAAAAACCTGAGATTCAATCCTGACGGCAGAGAACCGGCATTTGATGTGGATGTTACAAATGTGGGGAATTATCCGTCGGACGAAGTAATTCAGCTTTATGTATCGGCATCTGATTTAAGGGTTGAACAGCCTCAGAAGAAACTTGTGGGATTCAGGAGAGTCCATTTTGCACCGGGTGAAAAGAAGAGAATACACTTTACGGTTCCTAAAAAAGAGCTTGCCTATTATGATGTGGTAAGAGAGGAAATGATAGTGGAAACGGGAATATATGAATTTTTTGCCGGCGGCTCATCAGATGATTTACAGACAAGTGTTATCTGTGCTATAAATGGAGTAGAGCCGGGCGAAAGAGTGGCATATATTCCTATTACGGCTCACAGGTATGATGAGTATGAAAACTGTTATCTTTATAATACGCCTGAAAGGGTAAAGCATTTAAGAAGCTGTGATGGCAGAAGATATGTTGCGGAATACAGGGACATAACCTATGAAGTGGCGCCGGGAGCCGTTACGATTCAGTATGTTACACTTCCGGTACACTGTGAAGGAGATGCGAGGGACATGCGCATCAGGCTTTATTTCGGTGACGAACTGCTGATCGACTCACAGGTTGTGAGGAAGGAAGAAAACGAGGTGTGTACTTTTACACTTCCGATTGATAATCTGGGAATGATAGGAATGGAAAATATCAATCACACGGTAAGGCTTAAATGTGGTGCCGGAGTCGGTCTTGTATCATTCGTGTTTGAACCATAAATAAAAAGGAGGCTGTTCGATGAATGAGGATGCGGAAAAAAGAGAGGTAAAATGGAGAGACAGGAAGCACTGGATGTGGTTTCCATGGTCATTTACAAAATATGAAGTAAGAAACGGAAGACTTTATCTTCAGAAGGGACTTCTCAAGACAAGCTTTGATGAAACGCTTCTTTACAGGATAGTTGACATTAAGCTTACAAGAACGCTTGCACAGAAGATATTCGGTACAGGAACGATAACTCTTTATACAAGAGTAGATGTACAAAGGGAAATTCCGCTTGTAAACATTAAAAATCCGGTTCAGGTTAAAGAATATCTTTCAGAAATGATTGAAGATGTAAGAAACAGTAAAAAAGTTGTCGGAAAAGAATTCTACGGTGTTATGGGCGGGGAAAAAAGACCGACGCCTGATGATATGGACGGTGTGGAGTTTGAACCCGATGACGAGGATATCATGCATGACGAGCACGATGTTTAATGGCTTTTCACGTCGGAAAAGATAAAAAATAAGTGTTTTTTTATCCATAAAACAGTGTTGACAAATAAAAGAGCGTAATATATAACATATAAAGATGTAACCGGAAAGGATTCCGGAAATAAAAAAGTAAACGATATAGGTAAAAAGGAGTGCAGTCGTTATGTTAGAAAAGATACTTGGTATTTTAGAAGATCAGTTAGGCATCGACGTTGCAGGTGTGAATGAAGATACATCGTTTCAGGATGATCTCAGAATTGATTCACTTGACCTCTTTGAGGTAGTAACAGCATTGGAAGATGAGTATGAAATTGAGATTCCTCAGGAGGAACTTGATTCAATCAAAACCGTTGGAGATGTTATTGAATACCTTCAGTCAAAGGGAATTGAATAAATAGTAAACAGATAAAGGCTGCGGCACATTCTTAAAGATGTGTGTCGCAGCCTTTTTTAGAATGATTATTCTTCAATTGCATTTACCTTTATAACAAGGTCATCAATGTAAAACGGATTGTAAAAAGAAACATTAGCCGCATTCAGTTCACCTAATGTGGAAATTGCAACATAAGGTGTGAGAGAGGCATCTGTTGTAAGAGATGTATCAATAGAGATATCTATGCTGTAATTTCCCCATGTTTCAAAATCCAGAGAGTAAATTCCCACACATTTTAATCCCTGGGCAGCGGCAGTTTCGAATTCTTTGCGGATGCTGTCGATTACAAGCAGAGCATAATCATATTCACCCTGAACCCGGTCTTTATCAATTGTCGGATCATCTTCCGCAGCATCAAGTTTTTCTTTAAGGTCTGCGGCAATAAGATTCATGTCGTTGGCAGCCTCGTCCGCCGAAATCCCTTCTCCGGTGAAGCAGTTTGACCATACGGCAAATTTCATTGGAGCGGATAAACCGTTTCCGAAATCATCAGTAAAGTAGCACCAGTAATCAAGGTTGAGATTTAACTTTGGCGTGGATGAAAAATCAATGCCATTTGTCTGGTCAAAATTAAGAGCAAATCCGGTGAGCCCGGAATAATCGCTTCCGCGGCCGGTTACTTTCACAGAGTTGTCACCGCTGTGATGGACTTCGTCGCTGAGTGAAAGAATCGCACCGTTATATACATTAGAATAGCAGATGAAATTATCATAGTATTCGTCAAAGTCGTTATAGTATACATTTTCTCCGACGTTAACGGGAGATGAGCTTATAAGATTTCCATCCTCATCAAAGGATGCACACGCATTATAGTACCCCTTTTGTACTATTTTGTATTCCCAGTCAGCAGCTGGAGCCGTTGAAGGTGAAACAGTCGGAGAGAGCGAGGCTGGTGGAGTGGTTGTGGTCTGAATTGTATGTGTTATGTCAGCATCTTTACCGGAAGCCGTGTTGTCAGCACCATCCTTACTGCAGCCCGTAATGAGGATGCAAAGGGAAAGGGCAACAGCGGAAAATTTAATAAAAAGACTTGATTTGTACATTAAAAGCATTCCTTTCCGTATTCAGAAAATACGTTGAAAAGCATAGCATCTGCCATGGTATTTGTCAAACGATAAATACTCTTAAAGTATTTGTATAACAGCATTTCTTTACATATTTTTTTATGTGTGTTAAACTAAAAAATAACTTTGGTCCGGGAACGGATTACGCAGAAAAGAAAACCCGAATGAGGGAGAATGGAGTCTTTTATGAAATTTACAAAAATGCATGGGTGCGGAAATGAATATATATATGTAAACTGTCTGGAAGAAAGTGTGAACAATCCGGAGGAATTAAGCATTAAGGTGAGTGATGTGAGGTTTGGAATAGGGAGTGACGGTCTTATACTCATCAAACCAAGCGATAAAGCAGACTTTATGATGGACATGTATAATGCGGACGGAAGCAGGGGAAAAATGTGCGGAAACGGAATAAGATGTGTCGGAAAGTATGTATATGACCATAAAATGACAGATAAAAAAAGCATTTCAGTTGAAACACTTTCAGGGATAAAGTATCTTGATTTTACAGTTGAAAATTCAAAGGTTACGGCAGTAAGGGTAGACATGGGAACTCCGGTATTAAAGCCTGAATTGATTCCGGTGAAGCTGGATGGAGAAAGAATGATCAATAAACCGGTAAAAGCAGAGTATGACGGAAAAAAGGTTACGGTAAATCTGACATGTGTGTCAATGGGTAATCCTCATGCGGTAATTTTTACGGATGATGCAGAAAAGGCACCGGTGCATACGCTGGGAAAGGCTTTGGAGTGTAATGAAATTTTTCCGGACAAGTGCAATATTGAATTTGTAAATGTAATAAACGAAAACGAGGTAAGAATGAGAGTCTGGGAGAGAGGATCGGGTGAAACCTGGGCATGTGGAACGGGTGCATGTGCAACGGCGGTGGCATGTGTTCTCAACGGACTTACAAAAAATGTTGTTACGGTACATATGAATGGCGGGGATGTTGTAATTGATTATGACGAAGAAAACGGCAAAGTTTATATGACAGGACCGGCAGTGACGGTTTGTGAGGGTGAATATTACGATAATTAAATACGGAAGGAAAAAGGTGTGATATATCCGGATTTTTTAAAGAAAAATGATATGATAGGTATTACAGCTCCGAGTGACGGAAGAAGCGGAGAAGCAGATATAAGGAGATTGGAATCTGCAGAAGAGGCATTCAGACAAAGAGGGTATGGTGTGTCGGAAACGGCACATGTAAGAAATTCAGAATGCGGCAAAAGTGCCGAAGCGTCGGTGAGAGGCAATGAGTTTATGAGCCTGATTGAAAATGACAGTGTTAAAGCGGTTGTTTGTGCGTCGGGCGGTGACTGGCTTTTTGAGATGCTTGAATTTGTTGATTATGAAAGTATGGCAAGGCATCCTAAGTGGATTTGCGGAATGTCAGATCCTACGGGGCTTACTTTTACGTCCGCTACAATGGCAGATGTTGCATCGGTTTATTGTGTAAATGCCGGAGATTACGGAATGAGACCATGGGACAGAATGATTGAAGAAAATCTGTCTCTGCTTGAGGGAAAATGTTTTTCTCAAAAGAGTTCTGACAGATACCAGAGCGGTTGGTCAAAAAAAGAAACCGGTCTTGAAACCTATGAAAAAGATGCGGTGACCGAATGGAAGGTTCTTCTTCCGGAGGGGAAAAGTGATGCAATTGTTGAAGGACGTATGATAGGCGGATGTCTTGACGTGTTGTATAACCTTGTGGGAACTCCGTTTGATAAAACGGCCGCTTTCGCGGATAAATATAAAAATGACGGAATTCTTTGGTACCTTGAAGTTTTTCAAATGACACCGGAACAGATATGTTTTGCTCTCTGGCAGATGAAAATGGCAGGATGGTTTAAAAACATTTCCGGCGTTGTTTTCGGACGGCCTGCAATGGTAAGTGAGGACTATTCGTCAATAAGCTATTATGATGCGATAAAACAGTTTTTTGCGGAATTTGACATTCCTGTAATTGCTGATGCAGACATAGGACACAGACCACCGAGTCTTACCATGATAAACGGAGCGGTAGGCAGAATCGTTTGTTGTGATGGTGCAGGAGAAATTTTTACAAAATTTGTATAATGTATGGTTTTGCTTGGAAACAGGCGTCAGTTGATATAAAATTAAAAGAAAACGGAGGAAGAAATGAAGAAAGTAACAAAAAAAATAACCAGTATTATTCTGATTGTAATGATGGCAGTTTCATGTCTTCCTTTTTATTTTAATGATATGTCTGAGGCGGAAGCGGCAAGTGAGCAGTATGGATATATTGATGTGTCAAGTGCACTTAACGTGCGTTCCGGACCGGGGACGGGAAATGCGGTAATAGGATCGTGTTATGGAAATCAAAAGGTAAAGATTCTGGGCACAAGCGGAAGCTGGTACAAAATTTCATATGAAAACAACGGAAAGACGGTTACGGGATATGTTTCATCTGAGTATGTGAGCATATATGACGGAACCTATGATGAAAGTTATGCGGCAAAGTTGAGAAGTGCGGGGTTTCCTGAAAGTTATCTGCCGGCATTGTGCTATCTTCACTCAAAGCATCCGGACTGGGTGTTTACTCCTTATAAAACCGGGTTGAAATGGAGTGCTGTAATGGAGGCGGAGAGCAGAATCGGAGAGAATCTGATACCGATTTCATCCATTTCATCGTGGCTAAGAACGGATGGCGGCGCATATAACTGGGAGACGGATAAATATACGGCATATGATTCATCGGTTTGGGGAGCAGCATCAAAGGAACTTATAGCTTACTATATTGATCCCAGAAATTTCCTTTCCGAGTATGGTATTTTTATGTTTGAAAAACTTTCATACAATTCTTCAATTCATACGGAGGAGGGCGTTAAAACAATGCTTTCATCCACGTTTATGAAGGGAACATATGACGGTAAAAATACATATGCTTCACTGTTTATAGAAGCGGCAAAGCAGTCGGGAGTAAGTCCTTATATGCTTGCGGCAAGGGTAATTCAGGAGCAGGGAGTTAACGGGACAAGCGGAAGTATCAGCGGAACGGTCTCAGGATACGAAGGAATTTATAATTATTATAATATAGGGGCGGTGAGCAGTTCTAATCCGATAGTGCAAGGACTTAAATATGCATCCCAGACGGATTCGGTAACGCTAAGGCCTTGGAACAGCAGATACAAGGCTGTTATCGGTGGTGCGATTTTCTTGGGAAAGCAGTACATAAATAAGGGGCAGGATACATTATATCTTCAGAAGTTTAATGTTACACCGGTAAATACCTACGGACATCAGTATATGACAAATGTTCAGGCAGTTGCTTCTGAGGCACCGAACCAGCGCAAGGCATATACAAATGTTGATATACCGATTGAGTTCAGTATTCCGGTATATGAAGATATGCCGGAGTCGGCTTGTTTAAAACCTACGGCAACGGGGAATCCGAACAGCTATCTCTCATCGCTTACGGTAAGCGGAATAAGTCTTACACCTTCCTTTAAGTATACGACAACGTCATATTCGGCGGTAGTTCCGGCATCAACTTCATCGGTTACGATTTCGGCAAAAACCGTATCCGGTGCGGCAACTGTAACGGGAACGGGAACAAAGACGCTTAATACCGGACAGAATACGTTTGATATTGTTGTAACGGCAGGTAATGGTACGAAAACGACTTATAGAATTGTAATAACGAGACAGGCAGGCAGTGGGGAAACAACATCTCCGACACAGACACCGAGTGCAGCGCCTACGCCTACGGCTACACTAAATCCGACAACGGTTCCGGAAAGTGTAACCAGTGATAAATATACAATATCAAATAATTATATAACCGGAGTGAGTCCGAATACATATGTAAAAGGATTTTTGGCATATGTAAAAGTGACAGGTTCAAACAGTAAAATCATAACGAATGCAAACGGTGTCCAGTACGGAACGGATTCGCTTGAAAAGGTAGGAACCGGATTTATATTTAAAACAGATACTAAAACATATAAGGTTGTGGTAAAGGGCGATATTGTGGCAGATTCATCAGTTGACATAAAGGATTTGTTGTCACTTAAAAAATACCTGCTGGGATATGAAAAGCTTTCGGATGAAAGACTCAAAGCGGCGTGTATAAGCGGAGGAAATGAACCGGGAGTAATGGATCTTCTTTTGTTGAAGAAGTATCTTCTGGGATATGCAGGTTTGTAGGAAGTGTGGTAAAGGAGTAAAAAATGTCCATTTTTAAGAAATTAAGGATTGGTATGCTGATTGTTATTCTGGGAGCAATGTTTGTTCCGGCAATGGCAGCAGCTGCCTCTGTCAATATATCTGTGAGCGGTGGGACGATTGAAAAAGGAGATACGGTGACGGTAAACGTAGGTCTTAGTTCATCAGAAATTATCGGAGCTTACAGATTCAATATTAATTATGACAGTTCGGTAGTGGAATATGTTCCGGGAGCTGCGGACAGCAGTTTCTGCAACGGCGGAAACGGTTCGCTGGTTATTGTTGATGCTCCGTATCAGAAATCAGCATCGTATTCAATTACTTTTAAAGCAAAGAATGCCGGACAAAGTTCATTAGCGATAGCATATGATAAGGGAAATATTCTTGATGCTAATGGTTCTGAGTTTCAGGATGTTTCCGCTTCAAACGGAACAATAAAAGTTAATCTTCCGAGAGAAGCGTCTGATGATTGTACATTGTCTTCACTTATAGTGGGAGAAGGCAGCCTTACGCCGGGTTTTTCATCAGGAGTAACGGAATATATGCTGAGCGGCATACTCAGTGCAGATGTTAATTCTTTGTCAATCAGTGCAGCCGCCAATTCTCAATATGCTTCAGTATCGGTAAAAAACAACAGTCTGTCTGAGGGAAGTAATGTGGTAAGCATTGTTGTAACAGCGGAAACCGGAGTACAGAAAACATACAGCATTACTGTGGAAAGAGCGGCAGCAACTCCGACTCCGACTCCGACAAACGGCGCAGAACTTAAAGCAGGAGCGTTCTTAATAGGAGAAGCAGGAGAACTTCTGGTGACGGACAGTATGCTGACAATCAGTGATACGATAACGGCAGGGATTCCGGCCGGTTATGAACAGACGGTGATGAATATTCTGGGAATCGATGTACCTGTTCTTAAAGCTTCTGATTCGGATAAGGTCCTTATACAGCTTTCGGATGGTGGACTTTATGTTTTTACCGGTGAAAATGATGTTCTTATGCCATACAGGGCGATGGAAACACTTTCGAGAAAATATAACATTTCGGAGGCAGATAAAAGCGAAATTCCGGCTGGTTATGAACTGACGGGAGTGGAAATTGAAGGAAAGATATATCCGGCGTATAAGTCGGCGGATGATGAAAATTTCTGCCTTTTTTACACGGACGATGGGGTATGGTACAAATATGACATTGTGGAAAGCACAATGCAGAGATTTGTGGCAGGTGAAGACAGAGTTGTTTATGTTACATCTGCTCCTGTAACCGTTATGGCGGCTGCGGGAACCGCAACAGATGCAGTAGCTGAACCGGATAAATCAGTATCGGCAGAGGAAATTTTGAAAATTTGTATGTTGATAATAAGCTGTATCCTTGCAATTGTCTTTATGGTATTGTTTATAAAGGAAAAGAACAGAAATGAAAAGGAAGGTTTTGACGAGGTTACAAATCTTGATGATGAAAAGATGATAAACTCTGATGAAGCCGCCCATATGGAAGATAAAGAGCCGGAAACGGCCGGAGATGAAACAGAAGAAGAATCCGAGGCAAATGGCGACGAAGAAAGCAATAAAGAACCTGAAATGGCCGGAGACGAATTCGGTGATGAACAGGAAATTGGAGATGTGGAAGAAACCGAAGATGACCTTGAGTGGCTCAGCGGAGACCTGGAAGAAGATGACTGTGAAGATATTGGAAGTGAAACAGTGGTTTTTTCAGAAGCACATCCCTATAAAAGTGTTAAAATAAGTGATGGAGATAATCTTGATGACATTGTCAGCAAATTAACGGAAGCACTAGGAGACATTGATATAGATGATGTAGAAAATTAAAGTCGGCAGAACGTAGGATTTTGATGGATTTTGTTAATATGCAGATTGTTGAGTCAACAGTTCGGCTTGTGCTTGCAATTGAAGAAATTGTGAAATAAAAAAGCCACAGACACGGCAGCTTTTAAAGCTGCTGCATCTGTGGCTTTTTGCCATAAAGAACAAATTTATTACAATATATATGAATTAAATCTTTCTTACGTTTGCAGCCTGTGGTCCTTTTGCACCATCAACGATTTCGTATTCAACGGCATCGCCATCTTCTAAAACCTTGAAGCCGTCCATATTGATGGAAGAAAAATGAACGAATACATCATTTCCGTCTTCGTCTGAAAGAAAGCCAAAACCCTTCTTTGCGTTAAACCACTTAACAGTTCCCTTTTTCATAGAATCCTCATTTCTGTACTATTGTACTATTATGTTTTGATAAAGTCCGCATATTTTGAACATTATGCAGACAATTTAAATATACTACAGCGTTAAAAGTGTGTCAATGATTCAAAACACAAAATTTTAACAAAATTTTTAGATTTGTGTCGGAAAACGGCTAAAAAAAACATGGGATATATACTGTCGTACATGACAAAAGAACTTTTATGTGATAAACTCAAGAAGTATATATGAAAGTATGTATTTAGGCAGTTACAGAAGCTGAAAATCTAATTATAAGACTGTAATAATGAAGTATAAATTGCCGGAATATGGGTTCCGGAGAGGAGGATTTATGTCAGGTAAAATATTCGGTACAATTCCGGAAAGTTATGAAATCTGCTATTCGGAAGAACTGAAAGAAAATGAGAGCGTCGGAGTGGTTCTCAGGCATAAAAAGAGCGGCGCAAGAGTGTGCCTTGTATCAAACGAAGAGGAAAATAAGGTGTTTAGTATCGGTTTCAGAACAACACCTTCCGATTCGACGGGAGTGCCGCATATAATAGAACATTCTGTTTTATGCGGATCAAAGAAGTATCCGGTAAAGGATCCTTTTATTGAGCTGGCAAAAAGTTCCCTGAATACATTTCTTAATGCAATGACCTATCCGGACAAAACCATATATCCGGTTGCAAGCTGCAACGACAAAGATATCAAAAACCTTATGTCTGTTTACATGGATGCGGTTTTTTATCCTGAAATATACAGACATCCTGAAATTTTCAGACAGGAAGGCTGGAGATACGAGCTTGAATCAGAAGACTCGGATCTTGGAATAAACGGTGTTGTTTACAATGAAATGAAGGGTGCATATTCTGCCGCATCAGATTATATAGAATACTGTATAGGAAAGCATCTTTTTCCTGATAATACTTATGGCGTGTCGTCAGGCGGAGACCCGGACATAATTCCCGAACTTTCATACGAGGAATTTCTTGAGTTTCATAAAAAGTATTATCATCCTTCCAACAGTTATATTTATCTTTACGGAAATTTTGACATGGAAGAAAGACTTGAATGGCTTGATAAGGAATATCTCAGTAATTTTGACAAAGAAGATGTAGATTCAGATATTCCGCTTCAGAAAAGTTTTGATGAAGTCAGGTATGTGACGGATGAGTACTCAATAGCCGAGGAAGAGGATGAGAAAGAAAAGACTTATCTTTCATACAACGTGGTGATGAATGATATTCTAGATGTCAAGAAGACCGTAGCACTGGATTGTATTCATTATGCACTTCTCGGTTCTGCGGGAGCTCCGGTTAAGCAGGCTCTTATAGATGCCGGAATCGGCAAAGATATTTTAGGTGACTACAACAGATATACAAGACAAACTTATCTCAGTATAATAGCAAAAGACACTGAATCAGACAGAATTGATGAATTTGTGAAGATAATCGAAGACACTTTGAAGGAGCAGGTACTTAACGGAATAAACAAAGATACGCTGCTTGCAGGAATCAATTATCTTGATTTTGCCAACAGGGAATCCGATTCGGGAAGTTTCCCTAAGGGGCTTTTATATGAAATAAATATGTTCAACAGCTGGCTGTATGATGATAAAGCTGCTTTTTCATACTGTGTAATGAACCCTGTTTTTGAGGAATTAAGGAGTGAAATTAACACAGGGTATTTTGAACGTATCATAAAAGAATGTATACTTGAAAACAAACACAAGGTTATCCTTACTCTTAAACCTGTTAAGGGGTTGAATACAAAAAAGGAAGAGGCATTAAAAAACAGACTCCGTGAATACAAAGAGTCACTTGAACCTGATGAAATCAAAAAGCTTGTTGCTGATACGGCGGCATTAAGAAAATATCAGGAAGAGGGTGATTCACCGGAGCAGATAGCAACACTGCCAAAGCTTTCTCTGGGAGATGTTAAAAAGGAAGCTGAAAAGTTCAACAACAGAGTGAGTGAAGAAGGCAGTATTAAGGTGATTCATCATGATCTGGCGACAAACGGAATTGCATATTACAATCTCATCTTTGATACGAAGGGGATAAAGGAAGAATACTGGCAGTATGCATCACTTGCCGTAAAGCTTATCGGTTACAGGCTTAATACGTCAAAACATACTCATATTGAGTTGAATAACGAGATTGCAAAGTATGCGGGTGGAGTGTGGACAAGCGAGAATACGTATTCTGTCTATGGAAAGCCCGGTGAGTATAAGTCGTATGTTTTCGTAAGCGTAAAAGCATTGGTTGAAAATGTTTCAAAAGTAACGGATTTACTTACTGAAATAATGCTTGAATCGAATTTTGATGATAAGAAGAGGTTTAAGGAAATCCTGGGACAGCTTGTGAGCGGAATGCAGATGGGACTTGTAAGATCCGGAAACAGTACGGCACTTTCGAGAGCCCAGTCATATTTTTCTCCGGTTGAATACTATGAAGAAAAAACCGGTGGAATTTCAATGTATGAATTCCTTAAGGATATATACAATAATTTTGATGAAAAAGCGGATGAAACCATCAGTATGATGAAGAAAGCCGTTTCAATGATATTTGTATCCGACAGGATGATGGTTGATATTACGTCCAGAGAAGACGGACTTCATGCAGTGAAAGCGGAAATTTCGAAGATTACTGCAGCAATTGATGCATCCGGAAATGGAAATGAGCCGGAAGTTTTAGGTGAAAAGAAGGAATTTAAACCGAAAGCTTTAAATGAGGCATTTAAGGTGAGCGGACAGGTTCAGTATGCGGCAACTGCAGGAAATTACAGAAACAGTGGATTTGACTATAACGGAGCAATGGCAGTAATGAAGACCATACTCTCTTATGATTACCTTTGGATGAATGTAAGAGTTAAGGGTGGAGCTTATGGCTGTTTTTATTCATATGAGGTGATAAGCGGAAACTGTGGAATTGTTTCATACAGGGATCCTAATTTAAAGGCAACGTATGAAGTTTATAAGGAAGCTGCTGAATATGTGAGAAATCTGGAACTTGAGCCGGAAGAAGTGGAAGACTATATAATAGGAACGTTCAGCAGGATGGATACTCCGAGAACTCCTAGAAATGCAGGTTTATACAGTCTGAGCGGATATATCTCCGGATTGACGGATGAGTTCCTGCAGAAAGAAAGAGATGAAATTTTCGGGGCAGACCTGGAAAGCATAAGGAAAACCGCTGATATACTTGATTGTGTAAATCAGGGATATATATGTACGGTAGGAACTGAAGCAAAATGTATGCAGGATGCAGAGCTGTTTAAGAGCATAAAGACCCTTTCATAGGGTGTTTGAAGGGGGAGTGGAGTTTCTTTGCTCCTCTCTGACATTTTTACTTTTTAGAAAAGTGGGATTTTTGTGGGACTGTGCATTTTTAAATCGTCGTTTTTACAAAAGAAAGGAGAAATTAATGGCAGAATTTAAATCAGGATTCGTTGCACTTATCGGAAGACCCAATGTGGGAAAATCGACGCTTATGAATCGTCTTATAGGACAGAAGATTGCGATTACATCATCAAAGCCACAGACAACAAGAAACAGAATTCAGACAGTATATACGGATGAAAATAAGCAGATAATATTTCTTGATACACCGGGAATTCATAAGGCAAAGAACAAACTCGGCAGGTATATGGTAAATGTAGCAGAAAAGACACTTGAAGAGGTTGATGCCATATTGTGGCTGGTAGAACCTGAAAACTATATAGGTGCAGGAGAACAGCATATAATTGAAATGCTTAAAAAGACTTCAACACCGGTAATACTTGTAATAAATAAGATAGACAAAGTAAAGAAAGAAGACATCATTTTAAACATAGAAACATATACTAAACAAATGGAATTTGCGGATGTCGTACCAGTTTCAGCGCTTAAAGGCAATAACACGGGTGAACTTACGGAGGTTATCGGGAAATATCTTCCGGAAGGACCAATGTATTATGATGAGGATACCGTTACGGACCAGCCAGAAAGACAGATTTGTGCAGAACTTATAAGAGAAAAAACATTGAGATTTCTTTCGGAGGAGATTCCCCATGGTATTGCGGTAACAATTGAAAGAATGAAAGAACGTCCGGACGGAGGACTTATAGATATTGATGCCACGATTATATGTGAACGTGATTCACACAAGGGAATTGTCATAGGAAAAAAAGGTGAAATGCTCAAAAAAATCGGAACAGCCGCCAGGGAAGAAATGGAAAACCTTCTTATGTGTAAAGTGAATCTTAAACTTTGGGTTAAGGTGAAGAAGGATTGGCGTGACAGCGATATTCTGATGAAGAATTTTGGATATAATAATAAGTTCGACGAATAAAACAGAGAATATATAAAAGAAAAAAGAATAAAAAAAGGCACATGTGAGAAAATAATCGTAAACCACGAAGGAGCTTTTTAGTTGTAGGTACTTAGTGTCCGGCATGGTGTTACAGCCAGACACTAAGCAGAGACTAAGTCTGAAAGGCAGAATTTTAATTAGTAGTACCGGAAGAGGGGTTGCGGTTATGGATATGGAAAAATGGAACAAGTTCACCAAAACGGGGAGCATATTTGATTATCTGGAATACAGTGCATGTGCAAGTGATGGGAATGAACAGCAATCGGATAACAGTGACGGGAATCGTGCTGAGCGTAATACCGGTAGGGGATTACAACAGGAGAGTAACGATTCTTACAAAGGAACAAGGTAAAATTGCGGCATTTGCACAGGGGGCAAGACGTCCAGGAAATCAGTTTATGGGTGTAACCCAGCCGTGTGTTTTTGGGATATTTACCCTGGACTGTGGAAGGGACAGTTATAATTTAAGGGAAGCAAAAGTGGAAAATTCGTTTCCTGAATTCCGAAGAAGTATGGAGAAAAGTCTCTACGGAATGTATTTCTGTGAGGTAGCAGAGTACCTGACTAGAGAAGGAAATGATGAAAGGGAAGAACTTAAGCTTTTATATGCTTCGCTAAGGGCTTTAGAGAACGGAAAAATACCAGACAGACTTGTCAGGGCGGTATTTGAATATAAAACCGTATGTATTAACGGAGAGGGACCTCTTTTGTCGGAGTGCATCAGATGTCATAAAGCATGTGACAAAGGTTTTTTCAGTCTAAGTGGCGGCATGGTATGTACTGAATGTGCGGAATCGATTCCGGCAGCGGAAAAATATGAGCTTAATGAATCCACATGGTATGCAATGTATTTTGTGGCGGCTACGCCGCCGGCAAAACTTTTTTCATTTATGCTTAGTGAGGAAGTACTTAATGAATTTGCAGATATTTCAGAAAAATACCTTGGAAAATGTACGGGACATGAATTTGAAGGTGCGGAACTTATAAGGGTTATAGGCTAAAACGGGAGTTGACAAGTAAACAAGTGATTGTTATCATGTTCTATAAGTTTGTTTCGACCGGTATTGTAGATAAAATACGATCGGAAAATGTTTTAACGAAGAAAAGACAGACTGAGTCTGTGGTTGGAGGAAAGATATGGCAGTTGAAAAAACAATGGATAAAATTGTGGCTTTGGCAAAGGCAAGAGGATTTGTTTATCCGGGTTCGGAGATTTATGGCGGA
>CAZNGY010000017.1:0-35741 GCA_964572955.1 uncultured Lachnoclostridium sp. | reverse complement strand
TAGAGCACCTGACTCTTAATCAGGGTGTCCAGGGTTCGAGCCCCTGGCGGTGCATCTAAGGATCTTTTTTGAGGCGTCAGGCCTTGGGAAAGGTCTTTTTTTTGCTTTACGGGAAAATTTGATTTTTACAAAACAGCAGGCATTCTGACCATCGCTTTTTGTATACAGAGCTGATGAAAGAAAAGGACACTAACTGAAACGAAGTCCGGATAAAAATCAAAGAAAGGAAAGTTATGGAACGTATATCAGAAAAATTGAAAAGGTACTGCATGGATGACAATTATCCGATGCATATGCCGGGACACAAAAGAAGAGTCTGTCTGACACCGGGATATGAAATGGACATAACAGAAATTCCAGGATTTGATAATCTTCATCATCCGGAGGAAATTTTAAAAGAGAGTCAGGAGTATGCCGCAAAAATATATGGAACGCTTGATTCATTTTATTTGGTGAACGGATCAACAGTTGGGATACTTGCGGCTGTTCATGCGGCAGTTAAGCCGGGAGCAAAGGTTGCAATCGGAAGAAACTGTCACATGAGTGTGTGCAATGCAATTGCCCTAAGGAGGCTGAAACCTGTATACATACTTCCGGAAAATGGCAGCATCACGCCGGAATCGGTAGAAAAATGTTTATCGGATAATAAAGATATTGCTGCCGTGATTATAACTTCTCCGACGTATGAGGGAGTTATATCAAACACGGAGTTGATTTCAGGTGTATGTCATAAACGGGGAGTAATGCTTATTGTTGATGAAGCCCATGGGGCACATTTTCCATTTGCTGCTGCTGCCGGATATGAATCATTCTTTGGTAAATCGGCTCTGAAAGGCGGTGCGGATATTGTAATACAGAGTCTTCATAAAACTCTCCCGGCGTTGACGCAGACAGCTATACTGCACAGGAATTCGGGTGCGGTAAAAAGAGAGGCTTTTTTGTCGGCTCTTGATATATATGAGACAAGTTCTCCGTCGTATCTGCTTATTTCATCGGTTGAGGAGAGTATAATATATACTGATGAAAATAAAAAGGAGCTTTTCGGAGCATATAAAGACAGACTTGAAAAGCTTTATAAATCGCCTGCAGCCGATATATTGGAGGGGTATGCGGATGCAGATGGGAAAACGGTTCGTGACCCGGGTAAACTGGTGATAAAAAGCGAAAAGTTGGCAATGACAGGTATTGAAATTTATGATATACTTACAAAAGACTGCGGACTGATTTCAGAGATGTGCAGAGATGATTACTGCCTGATGATGACGTCAGTCTGTGACGACGATGACTGTTTCAAAAGAGTTGAATCGGCACTTATCCATCTGAAAAAAGAGGCTGCCGGGAGAATCTGTACAGATTCTGGCAGGTCTTATTGTGCGGAGCTTCCTGAACAGGCCGTGCTTCCGTATGAGGCAATGGAAACGGATACAGAGCGTGTTTCATTGGATGAACTTTCAGAAAACCGTCGTTTTATAGCGGCAGAGCCGGTAATTGTTTATCCGCCCGGAATACCTGTTTTAATGCCGGGAGAATACATAAATGAAGAAGTAACTAAAATAATCAGGACTTCCGTTTATAACGGCAGAGCGGTGTATGGACTGCATGACGGCAGTATTTCCGTGCTGAAAACGGAAGCGGGAGGTAATCGTGGGTAAACTTTTCCTTATCATGGGAAAGAGTGCAACAGGCAAAGATCACATATACAAAGCCGTGATAAATCGTTTGGGAGAAGATATTATAAAGCCGGTTGTGTCATATACAACAAGACCCCGGAGAGAATCTGAAAAAGATGGCGTTGAATATCATTTTGTAGATATGGACCGGATGAATGAGCTTGAAAAAAACGGAAGCATCATAGAAAAAAGATGTTATCATACGGTGTTCGGTGATTGGTTTTATTTTAATTGTGATGATGGTCAGATTGACATTTCATCTGACGGAAAGAGCAGCATAATAATAGTCACGCCGGATGCTTTGGACGGATTCAGAGAATATTACGGACCGGAAAAACTCAGACCGATTTATATTGAGGTTGATGATGTGCAGAGGCTGCAAAGGGCCTTAAATAGAGAAGCAAAGCAGATAAAACCGTCATGTTCGGAGTTGTGCAGGAGATATCTTGCGGATGAAGAGGATTTTGCAGAGGAAAGACTAAAAAAGCAGGGAATAACTGGACGATTTATAAATGATGACTTTGAAACGTGTGTGGAAGAGGTTGTTAATTATATAAGATGTGAAATGAATTCGGAGTCTGAAGGCGTCGGCAGATAACCCGTGTCAGAACAGAAAATATTATCTGATTAACAACGAAAGACCGGGGTTCCGGTTAGGAGTGAGAATTGAAACAGTTTTCTGAGATAGTTGGTAACAAAAGAGTAATAAATCACCTTAAAACTGCGGTTGAAAAGGACAGACCGTCACATGCATATGTGTTTCACGGAGATGACGGATGCGGAAAAAGGACAACGGCAGAGGTTTTTGCAATGGGGCTTTTGTGCGAAAACAGCCGCAACGGAGAACCATGTGGAATATGCAGGTCGTGTCTTCAGATGAAAAGCGGTAATCATCCGGATTTTTTTAAGGTGACTCATGAAAAAACCGTAATAAGCGTTGACGATATAAGGGAACAGCTTATAAGCGAAATTCAGATAAAACCATACAGCAGCAGGTACCGTGTTTTTATAGTTGACGAGGCTGAGAAAATGAGAGAAGCAGCACAGAATGCACTTCTTAAAACACTTGAAGAACCGCCGTCATACGGAATAATCATATTGCTGAGTAACAATATAAATATGTTTTTGGAGACAATTCTTTCAAGAACCGTTAATCTTGCTTTTATGCCGGCAGACAGGGATGAGGTAACGGAATTTCTCATAAAAGAGGCAGGAGTTCCGGATTATCAGGCTCGTGCGGCTGCGGTGTGCGCCGGAGGGAATCCCGGTCTGGCACTTAAATGGGTAAATCTCGAGGAGTTTAACGAAAGAAGGGAAATGAGTCTTAAAATTCTTAGAAGGATCGGAAAAAAAGACACGGCAAAGATGGTAGAGGCGGCTTCTACACTCGCCAAAAACAAAGAAGATTTGGAGTTTTTCCTGAGAATGCTTCAGGTATGGCTCAGGGATGTTTTATATATAAAATCAACCGGTAACACCGGAAGATGTATGCTCAGGGAAGAAATCAAAACACTACAGTTTCAGGCAGAAACCGTAAGTGACAGAAAACTGGGTGAGCTGCTTACGGCAGGTGAGGAACTTAGAAACAGATTAAAATATAATGTTAATGCAGAAATGAGTCTTGAAATGTTTCTTATGAGATTTTAGACGACCGTTATGTCGGATGAATTCGGAATGAAACGATGACTTTATACGGAAATTGGAGGAACAGATGGTTACTATTATAGGAGTCAGATTCAGACGTAATGGGAAAATATATTTTTTCAGTCCGGGCAAATATGATGTCGAAACAGGAGAGAACGTTATTGTTGAAACCGTCAGAGGAGTGGAATACGGCTTTGTGATTCTCGGACCAAAAGAAGTTTCGGAATCAGAAATTGTATCACCTCTTAAGGAAATCATCAGACCGGCAACACCGGAGGATGATGTTATTTACAGAGAGAATTCCGTAAAGGAAAAGGAGGCAATTGCCATATGCCGTGAGAGATGCCAGAAGCATGGGCTTATAATGAAGGTGGTAGACTGTGAATATACTTTTGACAGAAATAAAGTTCTTTTTTATTTTACTGCTGACGGAAGAGTGGATTTCAGAGAGCTTGTAAAGGATCTGGCATCAATTTTCAGAATGAGAATTGAATTGCGTCAGATTGGTGTAAGAGACGAGACCAAGCTTCTCGGAGGACTTGGAATATGCGGACGTGAAGTATGCTGCAAGAGTTACCTCAGTGAGTTTATCCCGGTTTCCGTTAAGATGGCAAAAGAACAGAACTTAAGTCTTAATCCTACGAAAATCAGCGGAAACTGCGGAAGACTTATGTGTTGTCTTAAAAATGAAGAGGATGCATATGAATATCTTAATTCCAAGCTTCCGTCTGTAGGAGATTTTGTCACTGCAAGTACGGGAGAAAAAGGAGAGGTTGTAAGTGTTTCGGTTCTTAAACAGACGGTAAAGGTTCTGGTACATGAGGAAAATCAGGATCTTGATTTGAAGGAGTATAAGGAATTTAATGCATCAGATTTAAAATTCAAGCCTAGAAAACACCGTTTTAAGAAAGAGGATGATTCGGAAGTGAGGAAGCTTGAAGCACTTGAAAAGCATGACGGAAGACATATTGAGGATTGATATATGGCTGATGGCAGTTTCTTAAAGCCCGGCGAAAGGTTTGATGATCTTGAACGCAACGGGCTTTATATAATACAGGATCCGGAAAAGTTTTGTTTCGGAATGGATGCAGTACTTTTGTCCGGGTTTGCAAAGGTGAAAAGGAATGAGAAGGTTCTTGATATGTGTACGGGAACGGGAATAATTCCTTTGCTTCTTTCGGCAAAAACGGAGGCGGCGCATATAAGCGGACTGGAAATTCAAAAGGAAAGTGCCGATATGGCACACCGCAGCGTGCTGGCAAACGGGCTGGAAGAAAAGATAGATATTGTTAATGGTGATGTTAAGCTGATTGATGAATATTATAAAAAGGGAAGTTTTGATGTCGTGACATGTAATCCGCCTTATATGCAGTGTGGCAGCGGACTGAAGAACCCTGACAGTGTTAAGGCAATTGCAAGGCATGAGGTTCTTTGCACGGTAAGGGATGTATGCAGTGCGGCGGCTGCAGTACTTAAAACGGGCGGCCGGTTTTACATGGTTCACAGACCTTACAGGCTGGCTGATATTTTTTCCGAACTTATTGAATGCAGACTGGAACCTAAAACGATGACAATGGTTCATCCGTTTGCTGACAGGGAACCTAACATGGTCCTGATTGAAGCCGTGAAAAACGGAGGACGTGAGCTTAAGGTTACTGCACCGATAATAGTTTTTAAAGAACCTGGAGTTTATAATGACTATATAAGGGACATTTACGGATATTAGTGAGGATTTAAAAATGTTTGGAACATTATATCTGGTGGCAACGCCTATCGGAAATCTTGAGGACATGACTTACAGAGCAGTTAGAATATTGTCGGAAGCGGATCTTATAGCTGCCGAGGACACAAGAAATTCAATAAAACTGCTCAATCATTTTGAAATAAAAACTCCGATGACAAGCTATCATGAATACAACAAGATAGAAAAGGCAGGGGAGCTTATTGCATTAATACAGCAGGGAAAAAATGTTGCACTGATTACTGATGCGGGAATGCCGGGAATATCTGATCCGGGAGAGGAACTTGTGGCAATGGCACATGTTGCAGGTGTGAATGTTACTGTAGTTCCGGGAGCATGTGCCTGTGTATCCGCACTTGCGGTTTCAGGTCGTCAGACAAGACGTTTTGCTTTTGAAGCATTTCTTCCGGCTGACAAAAAAAAGAGGAATGCCATACTTGAAGAGCTGAAAAACGAAACAAGGACAATTATAATTTATGAGGCCCCTCATCATTTGCTTAAAACCCTCTCACAATTACTGGATGCTCTTGGCGACAGACAGGTTTCGGTTGTAAAGGAGCTTACAAAGAAACATGAGAATGTTTTAAGGACAAGTCTTAGCGGAGCGGTGGAATTCTATGGAGAGAATGAGCCGAGAGGTGAGTATGTGCTCGTAATAGAGGGAAAAAGTCATAAAGATATCAGACAGGAAGAAATATTGTCCTGGAATGAAATGGATATAAATGAGCACATGAAGATATATACCGATAAGGGTATGGACAAAAAGTCAGCAATGAAAGCAGTTGCGGCCGACAGAGGAGTCGGGAAAAGAGAAATCTATTCAATGCTCTTGGATAATTGAGCAAGGAGAATATGCTTTTCACTTTCAATTACACTGAGCATGTGATATTGGATTAAAAATGCCCGGTCTGCATACTGCCCGTCAAAGTAAGTTTTGAGTTTTGCAATAAGAGGAAGAACATAGTGTTCAGTCTCTTCAATATAAGAAAGAATATGTTTTTTATCAAAGGCCGTTGCCATCGAAGAGATGTTATTGCAGCGGTCTATTATTTTTGTGATTGTTGCAAGGCGGTTTTCTGAAATACCCGAATAATATCGGTCGTGGGCTTCACGGTTGTTTTCGCCGGGGTTTCTCTTAAAAGTAACGAGTGCAACGGCTTTGCGGATTTCTTCATTAAAAGGGAGTTCTTCCGGTTCAATGCCGCAGTCTTCACATACGTCATGAAGAAGAATTGCAGTAATAAGATTATCTTCTTCAAAACCTAAAGAGAGAGCATGCGATGCCATAAGAAGAGGATGATTGATGAATGGAATGTGTTCACGTCCTTTTCGGGTCTGGCCTTTGTGATACATTTTCATAATGGGCAGGGCCCTGAGAGTCTCAGTCAGATTTTTTTCAGAGGCTGTTTTTACTACAAATTCATACATATTGTCTTCTGAGAAAATCCTGTCGTGAAGCTCCCATTTTGAGCAGTCCCCTTTTGGATTAAGAGTTAAATCTTCAAACATATCAGCCTCCGTCTGTATCGGTGTTTTTTAGTATCGGGGTTACCTAGAAAAATTTAAGTCTTCTATAACCCTTTTGACATTATCATACTAATTAAACTAATGTCAAGTGTATGTTAATAAACCGTGCATGCTGCCTATATACTACTTCCTGCTGACAATAAATTCAAAAAAGTCATCTTCTCCGATTTATCCGGAAATTTTCTTCCTTTTGCAAAAACAACACGCAGCAGGTATTGGATTTTCCAACTTGGGGCTGGATTAGGGTTTGGCTAAATAAATACGTAAAATGCTCATATAAAAAACATATATACATAAAATTTATAAGAGAATTTCCGGAGAACGGTAAGATGATCAACTACTTGTGGGAAGGAATGATAATAATAGGTGTCATATTCGGCATTTTGTCGGGTAATGTCGATGAACTCGGAACCGGAGTTATTGACAGTGCGACAGAGGCAATTCAGCTTGTTATAGGAATGATGGGGATAATTGCGATGTGGAGCGGCTTTATGGAAGTTGCAGAGGGGTGCGGCATAGTAAAGAAGCTGAACCGTTTATTATCCGGCCCGGTAGCGTATCTGTATCCGGATGTTGAAAAGGATTCAAAGGCAGCAGAATATATTTCCGTAAACATGGTTGCAAACATGCTGGGACTTGGCTGGGCGGCAACTCCGAGTGGTCTGATGGCAATGCAGGAACTGAAGAAGATTCATGAGGCGGATTGCGGAAGAAAGCTTGAGGAATTGAAAAGAAATGGCAGGGAACCCGGTGCGAGATTAAGAAGGCATTTAAGTCCGGATTGCGCAAGTACTTCCATGTGCACTTTTTTGATAATTAATATTTCTTCACTCCAACTGATACCGGTTAATATTATTGCATACAGAAGCCGTTACGGAAGTGTTAATCCGGCAGCATTTGTGGGTGCAGGACTGGTGGCGACGGTTTTTTCCACACTGGTGGGGATTTTATTTGCAAGAGTAATGGCAATGATAGTGGAAAAAAAGGAAATATAGTAAATTTATGACATTGTAAATCGGGAAAATTGCTGATAAGATGAACCTTACAGACAGGGAGAAGAGGAGAGAGTGTAAGAATGGAAGGACTGTTGGTTACAGGCGATTTTATGGAAATTACGGGAGCAACCCGAAATACGCTTATTCATTATGACGAGACGGGCATTCTGAAACCGCTTAAGACGAATGAAAGAGGCGACAGATTCTATCATCCGTTCCAAACATATACATATAAAATCATAAAAATGTTTCAGGCATCAGGAATGAGTCTTGCAAGTATTAAGGTGATACTTTCTGAAAAAAGGAAAGGAAGTATGAGGGAAATGTTTCCGGAACATTCAGGTGAAATGCTTAAAGGAGGCAGACAGATTGATGCAGCTCGCAGGTCAAAAACCGTTGCATACAGATATCTTAAAAAACTTGGGTATGTCAGCAGTATTTTTAACCTATATGGTATTGAAAAGCCTCCGGTGGTAAGTGATTTTAACGTAAAGGGATATGCGAGGCTTACACAGGCTGATACTAAGTGTTCAATGTCGGACAAAGAGTTTTATCAGCTCATGGTAAATCACATAATGGATTATGCGGATAAAATTGAGGATGACTCTTTCCCTGTAATTACATATTTTGATATTGATGACTTTGTTGAGGGGAAAAACATGGTTGAAGCGGTAGGAAGCTTTACCAGATTTCGTTCGGACTGCAGGATAGAAGTAGAAAAAGCTGTTATAGTCAGGCGAAAGGGCAGCATCAGCAGTATTTACAGGACTTTTGAAGAAATACGTCTCCTTATGAAAAAGGAAAAACTGATACCGTCAGCGAGTCCGTTTATACTTACAAACAGCTTTTATGTGGATACCATGGGACAGAAATATGCGGACCGTCTTTTCGTTGTACCGGTAAGAGAGCGTATTGACGGTGACGGATTAATTTCTGCCGGTATGCAGGATGAAAGGGATTATGAGAATACGGCAGATATCAGAAACCTTCTTTCGAGCGGAGAATATATAAAGACCATGCATATCACAAGAAACAGTCTGAACTTCTACATGAGAAAGGGACTGATTGAACCTGCATATACAAAGGAAAACGGTTACAATATGTATGGCATAGCTCAAATATATTCAATGATGAACATTAAGTCCCTTAAAAGAGCAGGCTTTTCCATTCAGGAAATTGTTGAGATTTATCAGCGTAATGCGGAATCCGTTGATAATTATGAAGAAGTAATGAAAACCATTGAGGATAAAATTCAGGTTGTAAAAGACGAGATAATCGAGCTTATGAAGAGAAAGTATACGATGAGGCTTGTTTACAGATGGTTCAATATTATTAAAGCGGTTGATACAAAGGATACTTTTTCTTATACATTTACTGAAAGAGAAAGATTTTCATACCGCAAGGCTTCATACAGAAATAACCTATCTGATGAATTACGGGTAAGAGACAGTATTTACCATTTTGTCGGCGGTGATGATGGCGTAAGAAGCAGATATTCATATCCGGTCGGAATGGTGCTTAACAGGGATATGGATGTGACACGAGAGGAAGCATTTATTATTCCTTCGGAATACGAGGTTTCTGCAGAAGATACGATTGTTGAAGGAGAATATATGATTTTTTCTTACGTTGCCAACGTAAAGAACTTCAGGTCGGTTGTAAAACAGAGAATTGAAGAAATTGAAGCGGATGGAAAGAAGAAAGTATACGGTGAAATTTTAAATATATTTATACAGATATACATAGAAAAAGAGGAAGGTGTCAGCATGTATATGATGACAATGCTTCCTCTTAAGGATTTATAATTATTTGATTTCCGTCATTTCAGTTTTGTCTGCACCCGATGGACGGATTTTACGTACTTCCGAAAGTCTGTCTTCAGGAAGGGCTGCCGGTCTGTCTCCGGAATCCTTTGTATAAAGAGTGGTTTTTGGGGTTGTTTTCATCGGAAACAGAAGAACAATGAGTATTGTTCCGATTGCAAAAATTAATAATGAGATAATTGCCGCAAAGCTTTTGGCCGGAGTATTCATTGAGAGTATTCCGGCTTTAATTTTGTTAAAAAAAGTGGCTTTTTCTACAGCACCGGTATTACCATCGGGCAGAAATACATCAGAATCAGATATGTTTTCCGGATTAATCAGATAAAAAGGGAAGTACCTGATGAATTCGGAATCAGCCATTGTGGCATTCTCCGTATAGAAATAAATGTCGGATTTTCCGGCAGGAACTCCGTCATAGAAAAATTTTATTGTGCCGACAACGTTGTTTCCGTAACGGAATTCATATATCTGCTCAAGTTCGGTAGTTCTGGTGATTTTGGATGCATCATAGCCGGAAGGAAGCGCGATACAGGAATCTTCGTTATAGAAGAAAAGAGAATCATCTGTGTCATCAAACGGATTACAGTAATTAAAAAGCGTTCCGATTCCGTTTTGGGAATCATTTATCAAAGACTTTACGGTCACGCCACAGTAGTTTTCAAAGGAATACGAAAACAGAGCCTTTGTATCAGCATATGAAGCATCATTAGAGGGGCTGCCCATGACAACACAGACAAGGTTAAGACCGCCGGATGAGGCATATGTGCAGAGAGACCATTTTGAATTTCCGCCGTATGCAGTGCCTCCTGTTTTTCCTGCATAGACATAAGAACAGGAATCTTTTCCACTTATGAAACGGTGGGAACTGGAAACATTGTAATCACCATCTAGTGAAACCGCACGTGTTCCGAGGGTAATTGCCATGGAAGGATACGAGGTCATAAGTGAAGATGCAGCAAGAGCTATGTCATAGCAGCAGCTGTAGTGGCCGCTTTCATATTTCCCCAGACCGTTTATGAAGTTTGAATTCAGGAAGTTGTTTTCGGCTGCATAAGTGTTCATAAGGGAGGCAAATCCGCTCATGCTTCCGGCAGCGGCTTCACATAAAGCGTAGGTTGAGTCTTCGGCGGATGCCATAAGAGAACCTTTGACGGCATCGGATACAGTGATGCGTCTGCCTGATGGATAGCCGACATTTGCTGCTGTAGGGAAGTTTTGAGAAACGGCTTCAATTGAACAGGATATACTGTCGGTAAGGTTCAGATTTTCAAGACTTACAAGTGCCGTAACAATCTTAGTAAGACTTGAAGGCTGCTGAGCCATTGTTTCATTTTTTGAATAAAGAATCGAACCACTGTTAATGTCCATTACAATGGCAGATTCGGAGCTTATTTCAGGACCCCCGGTAATAAGTGCCGAAGTCCTGACCCAAATTTCGTCCGATTCTTCCGCGAGCGCGGGAGAACAGATAAAACAGATGAATGTAATGACAGTGACAAGAAGTGACATTACATAAACAGGTTTGCTTTTTGGGGTTAAGTATTTAAACAATGGGAAACCTCCTTAAAAGCTTTATTGGCCATAGTATGCTCCCGGACCGTGTTTTCTGAGATAATGTTTGTCAAGAAGCACCCTGTCCATGACAGGAAACCCCTTTCCGGAAACAGCGGCACTGTCATATGCCATATGCGCTACTTCTTCAAGAACAACTGCATTGACAACCGCGGCTTCGGGATTTTTACCCCATGTGAAAGGACCATGGGAAGCTACTAAAACAGCAGGAATGTCTTTATAGTTTATGGTATTTTCAAATGTTTCCGTAATAACAAGACCGGTATTTTTTTCGTAGTCGTTTTTTATTTCTTCAATATGCATTTTTCTTGTACATGGAATGGTTCCGTAAAAATGATCTGCATGAGTTGTTCCCCCTGCAGGAATTGAAGCTTCTGCCTGTGAGAAAACGGTTGCCCAATGGGAATGGGTGTGTACGACACCGCCGATGCCGTCCCATGCTTTATAAAGTTCAAGGTGAGTCGGGAGGTCAGATGACGGTTTGAGGCTGCCCTCGATTATGTTTCCGTCAAGGTCGGTAACGACCATGGAATCCACTGTCATTTCGCCATAAGGAACGCCGGATGGTTTGATTACGACATATCCGGTCTCTCTGTCAATACCTGACACGTTGCCCCATGTGAAAGTTACAAGACCGTACTCAGGGAGCATGAGATTGGCACGAAGTACTTCTTCTTTAAGTTTTTCAAGCATAAATAAACCCTTCTTTCAGAAAAAATGTTGTCAGCCCTTTTTTAAAGAGTTGAAAAAATTAACAAGCGGAGTCAGATAATCAGATGAAAAAATTATCAGGCAGCGGTTGTTTATTGTTTTGCGGGAAGCTTCCCTGATAAGTCTTGCCGGTTTGTGTAATGACCGGAAGATTTCCTCTCCGTCAGGCGGAAAGGTTGTTTTATCAAGTATTATATAAACTTCGGGAGAAAAGAGAAAATAATATCTTTCATCTTCATGGATGTCCGTAAACACATGCCATTTATACTGCTGATGGGAAAGAGATGTGTGAAGATTAACATGATTTTCATCCAGTGTTACAACCTGATCAATTTCACGATGTATGCCGTTTATTGCTTTTGCCCTATAGACAAGAGGCCATATAAGTACCACGGAAGCAAATAAAAGCAGCAGGGTAAGCAGAAAAACCACGGTCATGGTCCAATCGGTCTTAAGAACAAGAACCCTGAGGAAGCCGGTGATCGTGAGGAGAGATGAAATCAGCATAAGTATGTAAAACACAATACGTACCATTTTGCATCTGGCAGAATGTACCCAGAGATAAAATCCGGTACGGCTTATGAGATCGTCGGTAAAATGTATATGATTTTCTGTATGCATAAAGTCCTCCGGTAATTTATTTAAAAAGAAAACCCTGTGTTATCGGGAATATCGGATTCTATGATAACACAGGGAGTGATAAAAAAACAAGATGACTAATTATTAAGGTCTTATTTCTATCGTGTAATTTTTCTCGAAAATTTCACCGGAACTGAGTCGGTTCATGAATTTTCTTTCCTGCCATGTGCCGGAAAAATCATCGTCGTCACACCTGCCGTACCAAGGCTCAATGCATATAAAAGGAGCATGTTTGCCTTTTGCAGACCATATACCGTAAACAGGGGCATCAAATGTAACACGGAGATATTCCTTGTGGTCGCTTCCGCATAATCCGACGCTGCGGCAGCGGTCATTGTAAAAAATGAGTGCATCATTGTCAAAGAAATCTTCCGTTACCGGTACAAGAGAGTCCTGAGTTTCAAGAATATGTTCCTCGGACAGGCATAAACCGTCATCAGAAAGCAGATTGTATGTAAGAGGAGTGTTTTCATCAAATTTTAAGAAACATGAAGTCTGGGAGTCATCTGTGAGAGGGCATGTAAAGGCAGGGTGTCCTCCGATTTGGAACAGGAGTTCGCTGTCCGAAGGGTTTTCTACCCTGTATCCGGCGGTTACGGTTCTGTCTTTAAGAGTGAAACTGAGGTACAGCTTAAAATCACATGGAAACATTGTTTTAATCTCATCGGATGATTCAAGCAGAAAGGTTATTGAATCATCAGTTTTCTCATAAAGTTGGAATTCGGTATCCCTTGCAAATCCGTGCTGTCCCATATGATATTTTTTTCCGTCAAGAATATAGGACTTATTTTTTAAACCGCCTACAATAGGGAAAAGTATTGGAGCGTGACGTTTCCACGCATCTCCTGCATTCCACATAAAAGAAAGTCCGGTGCTTTTTTCAACGATATCGGTAAGTTCAGCACCCAGAGAAGAAACGGTTACCGAAAGTAATTGATTTTCCAAAGTATAATTCATTGTTTTCTCCGTTCCGGGCATTTTGTAATTTTAAGTTTACGCCGCCTGTCTGCCCGCGACAGGCGGCGTAAATATTATTCTACCGAGATTACTTTATAATCGTTGGCTGTTACTGTTTCAATAAGCAGTTCATCTGATATTTCGTTGTTTAAGCTTAAAACAGCCGTTCCGTCTTTGTGGCTTACAACGGCAGAATCAACCTCCGGCAGTGCCTCAAGGCATTTTTTAACGTGTGCTTCACAGTGTCCGCACATCATCCCTTCGATATGCATTGTTTTTGTCATGGCAGAACTCCTTTCATTTCTCAGAGCCGATGTAATTTCTTCGGCATCCGGAATATTTTTTAATTTAAATTTTTTAACTGATATATGTTTATCAGCCGTTAGATTGGTGAAATTAAGCCTAAGGGCATTGGAAACAACGAAGAAACTGGAGAGCGACATGGCAGCCGCGCCAAACATCGGATTAAGCGTCCATCCGGTAAGAGGAATCCATACACCGGCAGCAAGCGTAATTCCTATGCAGTTGTAAAAAAATGCCCAGAACAGGTTTTCATGTATGTTTTTTATTGTGGCACGACTGAGTCGTATTGCCGCAGGAACATCTGTAAGTTTAGATTTTACTAGAACAACGTCTGCTGAGTCAATAGCAATATCCGTTCCGGCACCGATTGCTATCCCTGTATCTGCTGTTGTGAGGGCAGGGGCATCGTTTATTCCGTCACCGACCATGGCAGTGTGTCCGTAGTCACGAAGTCTGCTGATGATTTTTTCCTTTCCGTCAGGAAGTACGTCACTGAATACGGCATCTACTCCGGCGATATCAGCAATTGCATGAGCCGTGCGGGAATTGTCACCGGTAATCATACAGACATATATACCCATCTCTTTGAGTTCACGTATTGCTTCCGTACTTTCAGGTTTTACGACATCAGAGACAGCGATGAGACCGAGGAGACGGCCGTCGTCGGTGAAGAAAAGAGGAGTTTTTCCAAGTGATGCAAGAGTTTTGGACCTGGCAAGCAAGTCACTGTTTATGCTGACGATGGAACAGATAAATTTCTCTGAACCACCGTATAATCTGCGGTTTCCGGAAAGTGCCGTAAGACCGTTGCCGGGAAGAACCTTAAAATCAGTAACATGGGAGTCGTATCCGGGGTCAGGAGAAAAACCGGTGTTTTCATCAGTATATTCGGTGATTGCAAGAGCAAGTGGATGTTCACTGTTTTTTTCAAGAAGTTTCGCAGCAGTCAGGAGGGCATTTCGGCTTATTCCCGGAGCAGGGATTACGTCAGTTACTACCGGCTTGCCGGAGGTGATGGTTCCGGTTTTGTCGAGGGCAACAATTTTTGTATGTCCTGCAAGTTCAAGGGCGGAAGCGGTTTTAAAGAGAATTGAATTTTTCGCACCGACTCCGTTTCCTACCATTATTGCTACAGGAGTTGCAAGACCAAGGGCACATGGACAGCTGATTACAAGTACTGAAACGGCTCTGGATAAAACAAAACCGGAATCTTTACCTAAAGCAGCCCAGACTATACCTGTGACGAGTGCAATTAACATGACAGCAGGAACGAAAACGGCAGATACCCTGTCAGCAGCCTTGGCAATGGGAGCTTTGGCAGCAGCGGCATCCGTAACCATTCTGATTATTTCGGAAAGGGCAGTATCCTCTCCCACATTTGTTGCACGGCAAAAAAGAACTCCGGAACGATTTATGGTTGCGGCAAAAACCTTGCTGTCAGCCTGTTTGTCAACGGGAATGCTTTCACCGGTAAGAGCGGATTCGTCAACGGCACTGTTTCCGTCGGTAACGATACCGTCAGCAGGAATACTTTCGCCCGGTTTTACGATAAAGACAGTACCGGGTGAAAGTTCAGAGGCATTTATGATAACTTCTTTGTCGTCACGGATTATGCGTGCTGTCTGAGGAGCAAGTTCCATGAGACTTTTTATGGCATCAGTGGTTTTTCCCTTTGCCTTGGCTTCAAGAAGTTTTCCTATTGTAATAAGCGTGAGAATCATTGCAGCCGATTCAAAGTAAAGTTCGTCCATAAGGACGGAAAGTCTTTCAGTATCCATATCGGCCTGGGCACGGGTCATGGCAAATGTTACATAAAGGGAATAAAGAAAAGATACTCCGGAACCCAGAGCAACAAGTGAGTCCATGTTCGGAGATTTATGAACAAAAGCCTTGAATCCGCTTATGAAGAACTTTCTGTTAAGAAGCATGATGGTGATTGTGAGAAGGAGCTGACACAAAGCCACTGCTACATGGTTTCCGTGGAAAAATACGGGAAGAGGCCATGAAAACATCATATGTCCCATGGAAAAATACATGAGTATGAGAAGAAGAATAACTGAGAAAATAAGCCTGTGGAGTATGTTTTTTTGTTCATCATCTTCGTTGTTTCGATTTTGTGTTTCGCTTGAGCCGGGGATAAAAGCCTGATAACCGGCTTTGCTTACGGCTCCTATTATGTCATCGGGAGAGGCATCTCCCTCCACGGTAAGGGTATTGGTGAGCAGGCTTACGGAGCAGGAGACAACTCCGTTTACTGTTTTTACGGCACGTTCGACACTTGCCTGGCAGGCGGCACAGCTCATTCCTTTTACGGTAAATTTCTGCATATAAAACCTCTTTTCCGAGCGATTTTTGCGACTTACGGTTTTTAAGTTCTGTTTCCGCTCATAAACAGATTAGTGCATGAGTCTTGTAAGTGTTTTTAATAAATCATCAAGTGTTTCGTCTTTACCTGCAATAATATCGTCCTTGACGCAGGTCTTTATATGATTTGATAATAAAAGACGGTTAAAGCTTCCTATGGCGGCATTGACCGCAGAAGCCTGATTGATTATGTTGGTACAGTAATCACCTCTTTCTACCATACGGCGTATGCCTCTGATCTGACCTTCAATTTTGTTGAGACGTGTAATAAGGTCTTTGATTTCAGCTGCATCACGGTCTTTGTGACGATTATGGCATGGACACATGCTGTCATTTTCCTGAATATCATCCATATGTAAGTTGTCCTTTCGTATACTTTTTATTCATCGGGCCAAAGCCAGCTTATTATCATGTAAAGATTATATACCCCATAGGGGTATATTTCAATCAAAAAAGAAGAATAATTAAGAAAATCTTAAACTCTGTGTGACTACAATGAGATTAAATTTTGTGTAAATATGGTAAAATAAACGGATAATAACAAGGAAAGGCCGGGCATTTATGCTTGTAAAAAAAGAAATAAAAGACATTTTGTCGTTTTTTATCTGTGTTTGTATCACTATCGTATTTTCATCATGTGGAGCAAGTGTCGGTACGATGCATGATAGCGGTGCCTACGAACAGGAGAATGGTAGTGTTTCCGAACGGGAAGATAAAGAGGTTCTGATTATTGCAACCCTTGAAGCAGACAGTCTTTTAGAAGATGCAGTAAGAGAGTTTAATAAAGAACACGATGATATACGTCTGGTTATAAAGCAATATGTTGATTTTGAGGATGAAAATGCGGATTATGAATATTCAGAAGAGAAATTCCTTGAAGAAATCGCATTGGGTGAAGGCTTTGATTTGGTAAACATTCCCAGAAGTCTTGTGCTTGGAGATGTCCGGACTTTAGAGGATCTGCAGCCCTATATTGACGATGACCGGGAACTTTCGGAAGCAGAATTTAACCAGAGTGTTCTGAATGGTTTCAGGAGTAACGGAAAACTTCTCGGAATTCCGGCATTTTTTTCGATTTCCGGTCTGACGGGTGATGTAAAAACGGTTGGTGAAGGAAATCTGAATGCAGAAACAGTTCTTTCCCTGCTTATGGAAAATCCGGAGAGCGGAATTTACCGGAATTGTACTCCGTCAAGGCTGGTAGAAAATTTTCTGACCTATAGCGGCGATTATTTCTATAATAAGGAAAATGGAACATATAATTTTTCTGACGGAAAAATGGGACAGATTATTGAAGCGGCATACATGCTTGATTTAAGAAAAAACAGTGAGAATTATAATGAAGCTGTCACAGAGGCATACGGGAATGAATTTCTGTTTGAAAGTTTCAACATTACGGAACCGATGGATTTTATGCTGTATTTCGGAAGATACGGAGCAGATACCGTTTTTCTCGGTTATCCGTCAGTAAACGGATGTGCACCGGAGGCGGTGGTTTCATGCACGGTCATAGGCATGAACCGGGAATGTGAAAATAAGACAGCAGCTTTTGAATTTATAAAAAGTGTGTACAAAAGAGAGCTTCTTGGAGCAGACAGATGGGGACTGCCGACGGACAACAGAGAACTGATGGAGGTTATAGAAGAGAATCTTCAGGGAAACTTCCGTGGTGAAACAAATGTATATATTTGGGACGATATGTCACTTGTGTTAGACGGTCTTACAGAGGAAAATGCTGATGCTTTGTATGAATTGGCGAATAATGCGGTTGTTGTAAGAAATGGAAATACGGTTGATGAAATATATAAATTAGTAATGAATGTATTTCCGGAAGTACTCTCAAATGAAATCGCCATTGATGATGCATGTGAAATCCTGCAGGGGATAAAAGAATCAGGACCATAGAGGAACGTCAGAAATTACGTATTAGAAAAAAGTGATATAATTTACGAAAGCTGCCGAAGATTTGCGGCAGCTGAATATTTGTAATAAACAGGAATGGAGGGAGTAACATGAGCAGAAAAAAGTGCATAAGAACCCTGATTATACTTGCTGTAATCATCGTTGCTCTTATTGCAGGTATTATTGTTACGGGAGATACGGGAGGAAGTCAGGAAGAATCCATTAAAGACGTGATGCGTGATGCGGTTCTTCATGAAAGCAATCAGATAAGTCTTTTTGGCATTACAAAAGTGAATCCGGCTCTCATATCAGGTTTTACGGTGACAGGAATGATTCTCCTTTTCGCATTGATAGTAAGAATCTTTTTTATACCCAAATTCACTTATAAACCCGGGCGGTTTCAGCTTCTTCTGGAGAGTGCGGTAAGCTTTTTTGATAATCTGGCAAAAACCAACAGTCCGCACCGCAACAGTTTTTTGGGGGCTTATATTTTTTCGGCCGGGGCTTATATTTTCATAGGGACGCTTTTTGAGCTTTTCGGATTTCAGGTAATAACAACCAAGGGGCTGTCAATCGCCATGCCGGCACCGTTGTCAGACATTAATGCGGCAATTTCGTTAGGATGTCTGTCATATCTGGTTATTTTGTCAGGTGGAATTGCAGAAAACGGAATAAAGGGAGTGGGGCTTACGTTAAAGGAATTTTCACTTCCGATATCAATGAGTTTCAGGTTGTTTGGGGCTCTTTTGAGCGGACTTCTGGTTACGGAGATGGTTTATTATTACATAAATCTGAGTTTTGTACTGCCTGTAATCGTGGGAGTGCTGTTCACGATTCTTCATGCACTTATACAGACATATGTACTTACAATGCTTACTTCGGTATTCTACGGAGAAGTTTCGGAACCATGTAAAAAGAAAAAAGTATGATAAGCCGGAATGGCTTTAGGAGGATAAAAATGAAAACAGTGAATACAGTAAAAAAACTTACAATTTTAATCAGCCTTATGATTATGGTGCTTGCAACAGCAGTACCTGCATTTGCGGCAGGTTCGGATGACGGCGACAAGGCGGCGGTTACACAGAATGCAGATGAGACAAAAGCAGCAGATAATGTACAGGCGGCAGACAGTACGGGAGATAAGGCAATAGGTGCGGCAATATGTGTAGGTATTGCGGCGGCGGCAGGTGCAATAGGTATGGGTATTGCAATCGGAAAATCAACAGAGGGTATTTCACGTCAGCCTGAGGCAGAGGGAAAAATAAGAACGACGCTTATGCTCGGACTTGTATTCATAGAAACTGCAATTATTTATGCACTTATTGTTGCAATCCTTATAGTTTTCGTTTTATAAGGACGTAGTATATGAGGTGGTTTATGCTGCCGCATAAGGAGATGGGATTTAGCCTGAAATGATTACTGATGGCTGAAGCAGGGAACAATGTGATCAGGGGGTCGTTTAAACGGCGGGAGAAAGTCGAGGTTTTACATATGCCATTAAATATAAACTTACAGCAGATATTACTTCATCTGCTTAATTTTACGATTCTTGCAGGAGGTCTTTATATTCTTCTTTACGGACCGGTCAGGAAGTTTATGGATGCAAGGGAAGAACATTATAAGAAACTTGACGACGAGGCAGAGGAAAAGCTTAGGGAGGCAAAAGCTGCAGAGGCGGAATATGCTGAAAAGATTGCTGCTGCGAAGAAGGAAATTGCACTTTTGCGTGCGGAATCAGAAAAAAAGGCACAGACATCAGCTGACGAAAAGATAGAGGCAGCAGTGGCTGAGAGCCGTGAAATTATCAAAAAGGCCAGAGAAAGTGCGGAGTATGAAAAGGCTAAAATAATAGCAGATGCAAACAGGGAAATTGAGAGTCTTGTATCAGAAGCAGTTGATAAGATGATTGCCACCAAAACAGGAGACTCAATTGAGGATTTCTTAGACTCCGTACGGGAGGTGAATGAGGATGATAGACCATGAAATCAGCAGAGTAGAGATTCAGGCATTTATTTTCAGCAGGAAGAAACCTACGGACAGACAGATGGAGGAACTTACCGATTATCTGGAAAGGAAATACAAGGAAAAGGTTAGTCTTTCGTGGAAATATGAAGAGGGGCTTACGACGGGATTCAGAATTGAAGTCGGAACGGCAATTGACAATTGGAATCTTGATGCCATTCTTGACTGGAGTACGGAAGGCAAGAGCCGCCAGCTTAAAGGAAGGATTGCGGAGGCTCTTAAAACGGCAAAAGATGCGATGCCTCTTGTAAGACAGACAATTAATGAATGGGTTCCGGATGTCGTTGAAAATGAGGTTGGAACTGTACTTACCGTCGGTGACGGAATTGCTACCATAAGCGGACTGGAAAATGCATCTTATGGAGAGATACTTGTTTTTGAAGGCAATGTATACGGAATGGTACAGGATCTTAAACGCGGATACATAGGATGTATTATATTCGGAGACGATACGGATATAGAACAGGGAAGCATCGTAAAACGTACTGACAGAGCGGCAGGAATTCCGGTCGGAGATGCAATGCTTGGAAGAGTTATTGATGCACTTGGAAATCCCATTGATGGTAAAGGTATCATTAAAGAAAGCGGATATGCACCGGTGGAATCGCCGGCACCGGGGATTGTTGACAGACAGCCGGTTAATGAACCGATGGAGACCGGAATACTTGCGATTGATTCAATGTTTCCGATAGGAAAGGGCCAGAGGGAACTTATAATAGGAGACAGGCAGACGGGAAAAACGGCAATTGCGGTTGATACCATTCTGAACCAAAAGGGGAAAAATGTGGTCTGTATATATGTTGCCATAGGACAGAAGGCAAGTTCAGTGGCACAGGTGGTTGACACGCTTACAAAAAGAGGAGCAATGGATTATTCGGTAATAGTAAGTGCAACGGCAAGTGAGTCGGCTCCGATGCAGTATCTGGCTCCTTATTCAGGGTGTACCCTCGGTGAGTATTTTATGAACAGCGGACGTGACGTTCTGATTATATATGATGACTTATCCAAACACGCGATAGCATACAGAGCATTAAGTCTTTTGCTTGAGCGCTCGCCGGGGCGAGAGGCATATCCGGGAGATGTTTTTTACCTTCATTCAAGGTTGCTTGAACGTTCGGCACATCTTTCAGCAAAGCTCGGAGGAGGCAGTATGACTGCACTTCCGATAGTTGAAACACAGGCGGGAGATGTTTCGGCTTACATACCGACAAACATTATTTCCATAACCGACGGACAGATATTCCTTGAAAGCGATTTGTTTTTTGCGGGACAGAGACCTGCAGTTAATGTCGGCCTTTCCGTATCCAGAGTAGGTGGTGCGGCACAGACAAAGGCAATGAAGAAGGCAGTAGGAACGCTGAGGCTTGATCTTGCACAGTTTCGGGAAATGGAAGTCTTTACGCAGTTTAGTTCCGATTTGGATGAGACGACTAAGAAGCAGCTTAAATACGGACAGGGCCTTATGGAGCTTTTGAAACAGAAACAGTACAGGTCATATTCACAACATGAACAGGTAATAATTCTGACGGCGGCTATGGCGCATGTGTTTCAGGATGTTGACAGGAAAAAAATCTCGGATGCAGTTCGAGGGGTAATTAAATATGTAGAGGAGAAAAATTCTGCTCTTTGTGCACAGATTGACCGTAAGGGAAGAATCTCGGATGAGGAAAAGGAGACAATTACAGGTCTGGCAGAGGAATATGTCAGTACAGTCCTTTTTAGTCATTTATCGGATTCCACAGGCAAATCTTAAAATTAATAAAAGTAAGGTGATGCAGAGTGGCTAATACCAAGGAAATAAAGAATCGTATAAAGAGTGTTCAGGATACCGGAAAAATTACGAATGCCATGTATCTCATAGCTTCAACAAAGATGAGAAAAGCAAAGAGTGATCTTGATAAAACAAGACCATATTTTGCGGCGCTGCAGAAGGAAATTGAGAGAATATTTACGTCAGTAAAGGAAGCAGACAGTAAATACTTTTTTAATGACGAGGGGGTAAAACCCGAGGACAGACCTGATGCAGTTTTGGTAATAACGGCAGATAAGGGACTTGCCGGGGCTTACAATCTTAACATACTTAAGATGGCGGAAGAAAAGCTCAGAAAAGCACCGGATACAAGACTTTTTGTGGTTGGTGAATACGGAAGACAGTATTTTCTGAAGCACAATATACCTATCGAAAAGAGTTTTCTTTATACAGCACAAAATCCTTCCATGCACAGAGCGAGGGAGATAAGTGAAGAGCTCCTGAGTCTGTATGCAGATAGGGAAGTGGACAGCATATTTATAATATATACCGACTTGAAAAACAGCGTATATGAAGAGGCAATATGCACGGAATTGCTGCCTTTCCATGTTTCAGGAATGGCCGTGGCAAAGGGAAATGTTACAGAATCATACCCAATGGCAGAAGACGGCAGCGGTAATGAAAAAAAAGGATATATGGAATTTGTTCCTTCGGTCAGTGTAGTGCTTGATAACCTGATACAGAGCTATGTTTCGGGTTATATTTACGGGGCGCTGATAGACAGCTTCTGCTGCGAACAGAGTGCCAGAATGGCGGCAATGAGTGCAGCAAATGACAATGCAAGGGAAATTCTTTCTTCATTACAGATTCAGTATAACAGGGTAAGACAGGCAGCCATAACCCAGGAGATTACGGAGGTATCGTCAGGGGCGAAGGCACAGATTAAAAAAAGAAAAAATGCTGCCGGAAGTCAGTTGTCCGGTAACGGAGGCAGATAAATGGTTTACGGAAAAATCGTTGAAATATCGGGACCGGTCGTGGATTGTGAATTTGAACACGGCAGGCTTCCAAAGATAAAAGAAGCCATAACTGTATGCGTTAATGGCGAAAAAAGATTTATGGAGGTTGCCCAGCATGTGGGACGTGATACGGTAAGGTGTATCATGCTCGCTCCCAGTGAAAATCTTTCGAGGGGGATGAAGGTATGTGCACCGGGGCATGGAATTCAGGTCCCGGTAGGAAGGTTGACACTGGGACGCGTTTTTAATGTTTTGGGAGATACGATAGACGGCGGAGAACAGATTCCGGCGGAAGAAACCAGATGGGAAATTCATCGTAAACCGCCGAAATTTGAGGACCAGAAACCGGTTACGGAAATTCTTGAGACGGGAATTAAGGTTATCGATTTGCTTGAGCCGTATCCGAAGGGCGGTAAGATAGGTCTGTTCGGAGGAGCCGGCGTGGGAAAAACAGTGCTTATTCAGGAACTTATAACAAATGTTGCTACAGAGCACGGCGGTTATTCAATCTTTACGGGTGTCGGAGAGAGAAGCAGGGAAGGAAATGACTTGTGGAACGAGATGCAGGAAAGCGGTGTTTCGGAGAAAACGGCACTTGTTTTTGGTCAGATGAATGAATCTCCCGGAGTGAGAATGAGGGTTGCACTTTCCGGACTTACAATGGCGGAGTACTTCAGAGATATGGAACATAAAGATGTACTTTTGTTCATAGATAACATTTTTCGTTTTACGCAGGCAGGCTCGGAGGTTTCCACACTTCTTGGAAGAATGCCGTCGGCAGTAGGATATCAGCCGACACTTGCAAATGAAATGGGAGCACTTCAGGAGAGAATAACTTCGACGAAGGCAGGCTCGGTAACGTCGGTTCAGGCTGTTTATGTTCCGGCGGATGATCTTACGGACCCGGCCCCTGCAACTACATTTACTCACCTTGATGCAACAACGGTTTTAAGCAGAAGAATTGCAGAACAGGGAATATATCCGGCAGTTGACCCATTGGCTTCAACATCAAGAATATTGGAACCGGATATAGTTGGTGAAGAACATTATACGGTTGCAAGAAGTGTACAGGAAATATTGCAGAAATATAATGAACTCAAGGATATTATAGCAATACTAGGAATGGATGAACTGAGTGAGGAAGACAAGGTTACTGTTACAAGAGCCAGAAAGATTCAGAGATTTCTTTCACAGCCGTTTACAGTGGCTTCAAAATTTACCGGAGTTCCCGGTGTGTTTGTGCCGCTCTATGAGACAATCAGAGGCTTTAAGATGATAATTGACGGCGAAATGGATGACTATCCTGAAATGGCTTTTTATAATGTCGGAACAATTGAGGATGTTAAAAGAAAGGCTGAGAACTTATGAAATCCTTTAATCTGAAAATACTTGCAGCGGACAGTCCTTTTTATGAAGGACCTTGTGAATCACTAATCGTTCCTACAATCAGGGGAATGAGGGGGATACTTGCAGATCACAGCGGAATGATGAGTGCGATTGTTCCGGGTAAAATGATATACAGGATTCCCGGTGAGGAAGATAAGGAAGCTTTTGTTGCGGAAGGTGCCATTAAGATTGAGAACAATGAAGTGCTGATGCTTGTTGACTCGGTGGTAAAACCGGAGGATATTGATGAGGAAAGAGCAAGAAGGGCCGCAGACAGAGCTAAGGAAGCAATTCTCCAGAAAAAGAGTATTCATGAATATCGGCTGGCGCAGGCAAAACTTGCAAGGGAAATGAGTCGTCTTAAGGTGAAAAACAGGGAAATGCTATGAGAAACCTTTAAGAATGTAAAAAAATCTTGCAAAAACAAACAATTTTATAAAAAATCGTTCATACTCTTCAAAGAAATAAGCGGAGATGCTATAATTAACAAAATTGAACAGATGGGAGATCGGAATTATGGGAAAACAATTAATAATTGCATTGGGACGTGAATATGGTTGCGGTGGTAAGGAAATCGCAGGCAGGCTGGCAAAGCATTACAATATACCTTTGTATGACAGTAATCTTTTAAAGGAAATTGCAGCGGAAAAAGGTGCAGATCCTGCTATTCTTGCAAAATATGATGAGGTGCCTAGAAATATCTTTTCATCCAGAACGGTTAAGGGATACAGTAATTCTGCGGAAGTCAACATTGCAAATATGCAGTTTGATATTTTAAAAAGGAAGGCTGAAAACGGAGAATCTTTTGTAATAGTCGGAAGATGTGCTGAAAGCGTGCTTAAGGATTACGAAAGCATGGTAAGTATTTTTGTACTTGGAGATTTCGATGATAAAATAAAAAGAACGGTTGATGGTCTTGGAGTTTCAAGGGAAGATGCAGAGGAAATCCTTAAAACAAATGATAAAAAGAGAAAAAGCTACCACAATTTCTACTGCTACGGTAAGTGGGGCGATTCAAGAACCTATGACATCACGGTAAACAGTTCAAGACTCGGTATTGAAAAAACAACTGAAGTTCTGATTAATTACATTGATGCGAGAAACAATTGTTGATTAAATAAATCATGACATAATTGTGCGAAAACGGTAAGAGTTCATTGAATCGGAAATTGGGAGGATAATGGTATCTGTCAAGGATGCATAGGATCTGATGGAAATTGTATGGAATGGACACAATCCAATGGTTGCCCGATTCATAAATGCGCAAGAGAACATAATGTTTTATTTTGCGGATTATGTAAAGAATTTCCTTGTGAATGGCTCGTTCAAAAAATTGTTTGGAGAGAAAATGCAGTAGAAGAATTAACGGAACTTGCAAAGCTGTATTATAAACAGAATCAGATGCAGTGAACGATAGAATGATTTTAATTCAGTAAAAAGACGGAGTAAAAAGTGTTTTCATTTTTACCCCGTTTTTTTATTTACAGTAAGTTTCAATATTAACGGAATGACGTTTATCTTATTCTACAACAAAAACAGTTGTTTCTGAGAATCTAGTTAAAGTCTACCGGCAGTTCTATATACTCGGTTTTTATCACTATATAAGGATATGTCGGAAGCGAGGTGGACTGACTGTCTTTTTCGGGACCTGTGAGTTCTGTAGAGAAAATCAGCCGGTCAGTGGTTTTGCCGAATTGGGTAACCTGTATGTTGTACCCGTCGCTTGGTCGAGTGCCGTATCCGCGAATGATATACAATTCGCTTTCCGTTGCATAGGTCATCATCATATCCCCGCTTTTCTTTTCTTCAATAAGGGCAGCAAGAGCCTGTGGGAGGTCGCTATCGGGTACTACGGTAAAATCAACGGAAGAAATGTCAGAATCGGTTTCTTTTTTTCTACAGCCGGTCAGCATCAGAACTGTCAGTATAAGAATTAAAAGAACTAATACTAAAGACCGGTGGCAGAGAGAGGATTCACTAGATTTCATAATACTCCTTTTTTTAAATTTGGATTTACGGGAGATGTTTATTCAGCTTTTTTACAGGTATACATATAAAGCTTTTTGCCCGGAAGCAGAGTTAGGTCGGGATTCCATTTTTCCATATCACTTTGTCTTACTTTAAAATGACGTCCGATGGAGAAAAGAGTATCATCGTCTTTTATATAGTAACAGGTTATCTGTTTTTTACATTTTCCGCAGCAAGGGTTAAACTCTATATCTGTGATAAAGCTGTTTTCGGAATCGGCGGTAACCATGTAATTGATTTTTACGTCTGCACGTCCTTCAATCTCACCGCCGGGGGATGGTTTTAAAGAAGCGCTTACCGGAATTGCCGTAAGGTTGATATGGAGTTTGTTATTTTCATATTCTTCAACGGCAGGAAGAGGAAGTTTTTCCATAAAATCAAAATCTTTTGTTAAAACTTCGAGCTGTTCAGGAAAACGGAGACTCTTGTATACACATGTAAATTTCAGGGTTCCTGCCATATGTATTCCGTCATCGCAGAAATTCAAATCATCGATGTCAATAGCAGCATCAGTGTGAACGGCTTCGCCGAAATCTTCGCAATAAGCTTCGCCTTTTATTCTTTCAGTAAATTTTATGATTTCAACTTCAGTTCCGACAATGTCTCTTGAGGATTCGGGCGTTCTTGTGATAAGAAGGTCTCCGTTTACAGAATACGCATCATCCAGAACAAGGGTTTTTTCTTCACGGAAAACGTCACTGTCGCAACCGATTTCGGCATATACTGATATGATCCGCTGTTCACCGTTTTCGTCTGCTGTCGGCTCAAGACGTACTTTATTTATGCATGGGTTTGCAAAGCATATACAGGTGCTGTCTGCATTTTCAACCTCGAATTCTTTTTTGAATGGTATCTCATTTTCCAGTATGTAATATGGTTTATCCGAATCCTCACCGGAATATATTATAAATAGACTGAGCTTACCGTAAACGATACATGTGCCGTTTGAGGCTTCACAGTCAAAATCGTTAAGTACATAGGAAAAATACATAATCCGTCCGATATTAGGATCGGAGGAAGAAACCGTAAGCTCTTCATTGATGGTTATTCGGTCATCGGCAGAATAAATAACTGAATCAATGTCTTTGTCAAGGTATAGACATTCCACGTCTTCATCTTCCCCAATGGCAGTGATAAGATTTGATTCTTTTTCACGGCTGCAGCACGGCTCGACGGATATAAGTGCGGTTACGCTGATTTTTCTTGGATGGATGACATTTATCTGCACGTCTTCAAGCCTGGCTGATGATTTCCAGGTGCCGGACTGGTCATCACTTACACGAATCATTTCATCAAAATCTATAGAGCCGTTAAGACCTGCAAGACTGCTGTCTTCATCTTCGGTATAGTAAAGCAGTTGGAAAAAGAGTGCACCGGTGACGTATAATTTATCTCCGACACATTTTTCTTCGCTGATGGTAAGAGAACCGTTTTTTGCTATTATTCGTGAAATATCTCCAAGGTGTTCGGGAACATTAATATCACGGTCAAGTGTAAACTGATAACTCCTTTTGTCTATAATTTCTTTGTTTTTAATTGTTTTTTTGATGGTTTCCATATAGCCTCCTTTTCTGAATCGGGTGATTTAAGACATCCTATACATCAAGATATATGCAGAGAATCACCTGATTATGAGATTAGGAGAAAATTTTTTTCAACCATTTGCATTTAAAGTCGATTTTTACGTTATCAACACGGATTTCGTCATAACATTCATCGCCTAAGAGGTCGTCAAAAGCATCATAGGAGCTGCGATTTCCGCTTGCATCTTCGTAGTCGGCATTTCCGAAAAGGCAAAGACACGGAAATGCAATACACCACCAGTTATGTCCGCTGCCTTTTCCCAAAATAATTTGAAGTGAGTCATAATCTCCGGCAGGAAGATAAAAATCTCCATATACCTTTCCTGGAAAATGTGAAGTTCCGAGATTGCAAGAAGCGGTATATGAAAATCCTTTTTTTATGAGAACCGAGTTTGCAGTATCGGTTATTGAATTAAGATTCTGTCTTAAAAAGTTCCATGCATCCTCCTTGGATGTGCAATTTTCCATATTATCAGAAATCCACGCAACAACAGCATTTCTAACAAGCAGTTTCACCTCCTGGTCATTGTCACTGTCTGAGTTGGCAACGATATGAAGCCTAAGGATATTTTCGGCAAGTTCCTCATAAAGACTGTCAGAGGAGCCAATGTCGTCGGCACTGCCGATTAAAGTGCCGGCAAGACTTATTTTATCAACTGTATTTTCGGATTTGGTAAGACCTGCCATTAAGAGTATGCCTGCAAGGAGTGACAGTACAAAAATAAGTACGCATATGATAATTAAGGAATATTTCTTCTTTTTGTATAAAGTGATGTCTTCATCACAGTTGGCAAAAACAAGTGCGGATTCGCCGGATTGTCTGTAAAACCTCATGATATTCTCCGTTTCAGTATGTTTTCCGTATATGATCAAAATATAACGGTATAAACAGAGTCTGCCCTCTCAGAAGCGGTTTATACTTCGCAGACAAAAATAAACATGCCCTACTCTGATTTGGTTAATTGTTGGATTCTACGGTTGAATGTGTTATAATGCGAAACAGAGTTTTAATTATGAAAAAATGAGGTGTTTTTATGCCGGAGAAAAATATAATAAGAGTAAAATCGAATGCTAAAATAAATTTGGTGCTGGATGTAACCGGAGAACGGGAAAACGGTTATCATGAAGTTGCGATGATAATGCAGAGCATAGGTCTTTATGATGAACTTGAATTGGAAAAATGTGCGGATGGTATTTATCTGGATACCGGAAGGGAGGATTTGCCGGCAGACAGAAATAATCTGATTGTAAAGGCAGCAGAAAAATTCTTCGAGTATACGGGGATTTCTGAGGGAGTACATTTCAGACTGCACAAAAATATTCCGGTTGCGGCAGGTATGGCAGGCGGAAGCACGGATGCGGCAGCGGCATTAAAAGGGCTTGATATGCTTTATGGGACAGGACTTTCTGAAGAAGAACTCAGAAATATAGGAATTAAAATAGGCGCGGATGTTCCTTTTTGTATTATGGGAGGAACCGCACTCGCAGAGGGAATTGGCGAAAAACTTACGGTACTCCCGTCTGCACCGGTTATGAAACTTCTTATTGTTAAACCGTCACAGGGGATTTCTACTAAATTTGTTTATGATGAACTTGCTCCGGCAGAATGTCTTAAGCACCCGGATGTTGCGGGAATGAGAGAAGCCATTGAAGAAAAAAATGTAAAAAAAATCTGTGAAAGACTTGGAAATGTTTTGGAAAGTGTTACAATAAAGGAACTTCCGTTCATAAGGGAAATTAAAGAAAAAATGAAGACTCTTGGTGCTGAGGGGGTTCTTATGAGCGGTTCGGGTACAACTGTTTTTGGTATATTTACGGATGAAGATGCATTGAGGAATGCATATACATGGTTTAAGGAATCGGAATATGCCGATGGTACCTTTATAACGGAAACGGTCAGATCCTGAAATTAAATGGAGGCAGAAATGAAAAACATAGCAGTTGTTTTCGGTGGGAGGTCGTCAGAACATGAGGTGTCATGTGTCTCAGCGACAACCGTCATAAAAAATATTAACAGAGATGAGTATACAGTTTATCTAATCGGAATTACAAAAGAAGGCAGATGGCTGCTGGTTCCGGAAGTTGAATCGATAGAGGACGGAAGCTGGGTAAATTCCAAGATATGTGCAGTTATAAGTCCGGATGCATCGGAGCACGGAATACTTATAGCAGAAGAAGGAAAAGTCCGTCATCAGTATATAGATGTCGTATTTCCGGTTCTTCACGGACTTTGGGGTGAAGACGGTACAATCCAGGGACTTTTGGAACTTTCCGGAATACCTTATGTGGGATGCGGAGTGGTTGCAAGTGCGGTTTCAATGGATAAGTTTTATACTAAAATAATTGTGGATACTTTAAATATCAGACAGGCGGCATATGTTCCGGTTTTGGCAAAGCAGCTTGAAAACATGGATGAGGTTGTAAAAAGGGTAGAGGATAAATTTTCCTATCCGGTTTTTGTAAAACCGTCAAACGCGGGATCAAGCCAGGGTGTAAGTAAGGCGCATGACAGAGATGAACTTAAAAAAGCTCTTGTTCTTGCGGCTGTACATGATCATAAGATTCTGGTTGAAGAAACCATAGTCGGCAGAGAGATTGAGTGCGGAGTAATTTCTGAAAACGGAATTACGGCATCAGGGGTCGGCGAGGTGGTTGCCGCCGATGAATTTTACAGTTACGATGCTAAATATAATAATGCGGAGTCAAGAACGGTAATCAATCCGGATATGCCGGAGGAAAAGGTACAGGAAATAAGACGCGCCGCATGTGAGATTTTCAGGGCTGTTGACGGATTCGGTCTTGCAAGGGTCGATTTCTTCCTTGAAAAGGATACAGATGAGATTGTATTCAACGAGCTTAATACACTGCCGGGATTTACGTCAATCAGTATGTATCCGATGCTTTTCAGGGCTGCAGGGATTGATACTCCTGAACTTGTAGAAAAGCTTATTAACCTGAGCTTTGTAAGAGAATAAGAGGCGGAATGAAGGATCTGAAGTCTGTTTATCAGATACAGACCGCCGGGAAAAGTGGGGAAGATTATGACTGACAGACTGCCTATAGGCGTGTTTGACTCCGGTGTAGGAGGACTTACGGTTGTAAAAGAGATAATGACCAGGCTTCCTGATGAGGAGATAATATATTTTGGTGATACGGCAAGAGTTCCGTACGGCAGCAAATCAAAGGAGACCATAATATCGTATTCCAGGCAGATTGTTTCCTTTTTGCTGTCGAAAAATGTTAAGGCGATAGTGGTTGCCTGTAATACGGCGAGTGCGTTTGCTTTGGAAACGATAAGAAATGAAATACCGGTTCCTGTTATAGGAGTAATTAAACCGGGAGCCAAAACCGCCGGGATGACGACAAGTAACGGACGAATCGGAGTCATCGGAACGGAGGGAACGATAAACAGCGGTCTTTATCCGGAATTTCTAAAGGAAATAGATCCCAAAATACAGGTTTTCGGCGTGGCATGTCCGCTTTTTGTTCCTCTTGTTGAGGAAGGCTGGACGGATGATCCGGTAACGGAACAGGTTGTTTCCAGATATATATCTAATTTTAAGGATAAAGACATAGATACACTTGTGCTGGGCTGTACACACTACCCATTGTTGAGGGATGTGATAAAAAAGGTTGTCGGACCGGAAGTAAAACTTGTTAATCCGGCCTATGAGACTGCCAAGGAATTGGAAGAAGACCTGAAAATAAAGGGACTTATTGACAATTCTGGAACTTTACCTTCACACAAATTTTTTGTAAGTGACGGTGCTGAAAAGTTTCGTGATTTTGCAAACTCTATTTTGCCGTGTGAAATCATAGAAACAAAGGACGTGAACGTTAAAAAGTTCCGTGATTAGAAGAAAGAGGAATAAGATGATAAGAACAGTATTGGTAATTCTGGCGTTTTTAGTATTCTTTGCCGTATCATTGCCGGCAATGATTATATTATTTGTGGTTAAGCTGTTTAATCCGAAACTGGCAGCGAAGATTGCTCAACCCTTTGTCGGAGGGTTCGGATTCAGGCTTGTTCTGCTGGCAAGCGGGTGCAAGTGTGTAAGGGAAGGAATGGAGAACATTCCCAAAGATACACCGGTACTTTTTGTTGCGAATCATCGGGGATTCTTTGATATACCGTTGGCATATACTTCAATACCGGTGATGCACACAACGGCATTTGTGTCAAAGAAAGAAATTGCGAAGGTTCCGCTTCTTAATTGCTGGATGCTTCTTCTTAACTGTGTATTTCTTGACAGATCAAGTCCGAAAGCCGGCCTTAAGTCAATTCAGAAAGCAATTGAAGAAGTTAAAGAAGGCTGGTCGATATTTATTATGCCGTCAGGCACAAGAAATAAAGGTGAAGGTGTAGAAGAATTTAAGGCGGCAAGCTTTAAAATCGCAGAAAGAACCGGATGTCCGGTTGTTCCGGTTTCAATAACCAACACTGATGAAGTACTTGAAAAACATTTCCCTAAAATCAAAAAACAGGTAATAACCATTCGCTACGGCAAACCGATTATTACTGAAGGACTGGACAGGGCAGCTTTCAAGGATGTTCCCGGTAAAGCTTATATGGAAGTGTGTGGAATGTATGAAGAAAATATGACCAGATATCATGCGGACAGAAAATAAAAAAGCAGTGCAGGTGGGGGTATAAACGGAATCTCGGCTTTACTTTTTTACCGCTCTCTGTTATCATAAATAGGATTTATCAGTAAACCAAGGAGGATTTTTTAATGTCTAAGTGGCTCATTGTACTGCTTATTGTTTTAGCAGTTATTGTTATAGGCATGGTTGTTCTTTACTTTGTCGGACGACGTATGCAGAGAAAGCAGGAGGAGGCAATGCCTGACATTCTTGCAGGAGCACAACTAATGTCAATGCTTATAATAGATAAAAAGAGGATGAAATTGTCGGAAGCGGGATTTCCGCCGATAGTAATGGAACAGGCATCAAAGCTTATGAAAAGAGCAAAAGTTCCTGTTGTTAAAGCTAAGGTTGGTCCAAGAATAATGAATCTCATGTGCAGTGAGGAGATTTTTGATGACGTTCCTTTAAAGAAAGAAGTAAAAGCTAAAGTTAACGGTATCTATATTATTGAAGTGAAGGGTATCAGGGCAAATACAAAGCCTGAGGAGGAACAAAAGAAAAAAGGCTTCTTCAGCAGAGCTAAAAAAGAAGCCATAAAAATGTCAAAAGAAAAAAAGAAATGATTTAACTGATTTCAATTTTGAGTTGATTTCGTGAAATAACGTCTTTATCCATAAGGATGTCATAGGACAGTTTGATTTCAATGCCGGAATCAGTCTCATCCCAGATTATCATTTTGGTTTTAAATGACAGCTTCAGAAGTCCGTAAGGAGTCGGATAATCTGAAGCTGTTATTTCTTTTGGGTTAAAAATCATTCTGCAGCCGGGGATTTTGCCTGAAGCGTATGTCCGGCTCATGGAAAGACATCCGTTTTGGTGTTTAAGAACCTGCTTTATAATATCTCTTGAATCGTCGTCCGCTGTTTCATAAATGATATAGCGGGCATCTTTTTTTGTATAAATTTTTCCTATTCCTTCCGTTACAATTTTATCATTATCACTGAGTTCACCGCTTCCGGTTACTTTTACTTTTACATTTCCGTCTTTCATAAAAATCCCCTTAATGTTTTCTGCAAAAAAGTTTTGCGACATGAAAGACAGTATATAAAAAAAATATCTTTCAGTCAATTAACAAGCTATGTATATTTTGAGGTTTAAAGTGAAAAATATTAACAGAAAAAAGGTTTTAAATACCGGAATCGGAGGTTAATATGGAAAGCAGATATAACAAATCACCTGACAAGGGTTTTAAAGATGTATTTATGAGGAATCGTAAAACATATATTTCCGTTTTTGTCTGTCTTTTTGCGGTGTATGCACTGCTTATGATAGGGATTAATGTAGGAGACGGAGGACAGCAGAATCAGAAAACGGAGCTGCAGGAGGAAAATAAGGGAGAAGAGAACAAGGGAGTTGTTACCGGGAAACCGGTTGTTACTCCGATTGTACCGGACAATAAAGACTCATTAAAGGAGGAGGAAAATCAGAAACCGGCCGGAAGCACCGAGGTGAAGGTGTCAGATACCGTCGAAAATGAAAAAACTGATGAACCTCAGAAGATTTCCTTTGATGTAACAAAAGGCATTGCATGGCCGGCTGATGGAGAAGTGATTATACCATACAGTATGGAACATGCGGTTTATTATGAAACTCTTTGTCAATTTATGACCAGTGACGGTATGCTTATAGATGCGGTTCCGGGAACAATTGTCACAGCGTGTTGTGACAGTGAGGTTTCTGAAATATATTCAGATACAAGACATGGTCAGTGTGTTGTTTTAACGGCGGGGGATTACAGTTTCACATATGGTCAGCTTAAGTCGGTTTCGGTAAAAAAAGGAGATATCATTAAAGAAGGAACAGCAGTGGGAATGATAGGTGAACCGACAAAATACTTCGAAAAAGAAGGAACACATCTTTATTTTAAAGCAGAATACGGAGACAGTACCGTTGATCCCGAGGAGCTTTTGAGGGAAAAGATGTAATTAGGAAACAGGCGAAAATATAGTGACCGGTCGGATTTGTCTGTTAATGCAGCAGGGAATGTGCTACAATGAATGAGATGGAAAAGTTTAGTGCAGAGCTGTGGTAAAGCCGTTTTCTGCATTACTGTTCCGAAAGCAGATGAATGGAGATTTTTATGGAAATTTCGGAAGGAATGAAAATACAGACAAAAAAGAAACATCCATGTGGCTCGGATGTATGGGAAGTGATTTTTGCCGGTTCTGACCTTAAATTGAAATGCCTGGGATGCGGGCATTGTATTTTACAGCCGCGAAGCAAACTGGTAAAAAATATAAAAGGTACTATCTGAATAGGAAGTGTTCTGTGTAACATAACCCCACTGTTTTGGCTGTGGGGCAGGCAGTGAAAAATACACAAAAAACAGCAAAAAAATTTTATAAATTCGTCCTTGCAATTTATAAGAGGCTATGTTAAAATCTTGATTTGTGGTGACTACACAAATATTCCTTGCTCCTAAACGAGTTAGGGGCCAGAGACCAGAAGGAGGTGCGAGACAACTATGAATAAGTATGAATTAGTCTTAGTTGTAAGTGCAAAGATCGAGGATGAGGCTAGAGTTGCTGTTGTAGATAAGGCAAAAGATCTTATTACAAAGTTCGGCGGCGTTATCACTAACGTTGAAGAAAAAGGCAAGTTAAGATTAGCTTATGAAATCCAGAAGATGAAAGAGGGTTATTACTATTTCATCCAGTTCGATGCTGATGCTACAGTTCCGGCAGAGATCGAATCAAGAGTTCGTATCATGGAAAATGTACTCAGATTTTTGTGCGTTAGACAGGACGAAGAATAAGGAGGGATTTCCTTTATGAACAAAGTTATTTTAATGGGAAGATTAACCAGAGATCCCGAAGTCCGTTATGCATCTAACAGTAATACTGCAGTTTGCCGTTATTCACTTGCTGTTGACCGCCGTTTCAAAAGAGATGGTGAGCCTGAGGCAGATTTCTTTAACTGTACCGTATTCGGAAAGAGTGCGGAGTTTGCAGAAAAGTATTTCAAGAAGGGTACAAAGGTTCTTGTAACAGGCCGTATCCAGAATGATAACTATACTAATAAAGAAGGCCAGAAGGTATACAGCACACAGATAATGGTTGAAGAGCAGGAATTCGCTGAAAGTAAAGCAAGCGGCAATTCGTCTGGAGCGGGCGCTTTTGAAAGTCGTCCAAATCCAAACGCAGCAGGCGATGGCTTCATGAACATTCCTGACGGAATGGACGATGAGCTGCCATTTAACTAAAAGGGTATAGACCCGTAAAGAATTGGATAAGGAGGTAACCATCATGGCTATTGATAAACCGGCTAAGACAGAAAGAGCTGATGCTCCTGCAAGAAGACGTGTAATCCGCAGAAGAAAGAAAGTTTGTGTATTCTGTGCAGATAAGTCTAATGTTATTTCTTACAAGGACACAGCTAAGTTAAAGAGATATGTATCTGAAAGAGGTAAGATTCTTCCTAGAAGAATTACAGGAAACTGTGCAAAGCATCAGAGAGCT
>CAZNGY010000016.1:0-35972 GCA_964572955.1 uncultured Lachnoclostridium sp. | reverse complement strand
CGCGGCTTCACATTTAAGGGTACGATGCGGATCTACTTTTCTTGTTGTCGGAAATCAGGAAAGAAATGCACTTGGCATGGACAACCCAATAGTTCACGATACCGAGTCGGCAATAAAGGTTGGTGTAGAAGCGTTCAGAAAGCTTATTGAGGCGGATAAAGCTAAATAGTATTTACTTAAGATAAAATAAAACGGAGGGTTTGGGGATGATATATGCGTTAAATATACTGGGTATTCTTGTTGTTATCGGAATTGCTTTTTTAATTTCATGGAATAAAAAAGCCGTTAACTGGAAAGCAGTAATAAAGGCGGTTGTTGTTCAGTTCATTATTGCAATCTTGTTAGTTAAGGTTCCAATCGGAAAGAAGATTGTCTCAGTAATTTCGGACGGTATTACGGCAGTTATCAATTGCGGTCAGGATGGACTGTCGTTTGTATTCGGAAGTCTTTCAGACAGTGGAGCTTCTACCGGCAGTATTTTTATTATTCAGACATTGGGGAACATTATTTTCGTATCAGCACTTGTAAGTCTTTTGTATTATATAGGTGTTCTGGGATTTGTTGTTAAGTGGATTGGCAAGGCTATAGGAAAGATTATGGGAACTACGGAAGTAGAGAGCTTTGTAGCTGTTGCAAATATGTTCCTTGGACAGACAGACAGCCCTATTCTTGTAAGCAAGTATATTAAAAACATGACGGATAGTGAGATTATGGTTATTCTTGTATCCGGTATGGGAAGTATGTCGGTATCAATACTCGGAGGTTATCATGCGCTGGGTATTCCGATGGATTACCTTCTTATTGCAAGTGCCCTTGTTCCTGTAGGAAGTATCCTTATATCAAAAATGATTCTTCCTCAGACAGAAAAGACGCTTGAGATTACTGATGTAAAAATGGACAACAAGGGAAACAATGCAAATGTAATTGATGCAATTTCGGAAGGCGCCGGAATTGGTATGCAGATGGTTATTTCCATAGCAGCATCACTTGTTGGTATAATTGGTATAGTTGCAGTAATCAATCTCCTTCTTGGATTTGCAGGAATAAGTCTTGAACAGATTTTCTCATATATATTTGCTCCTTTCGGATATCTTCTCGGTTTTGAAGGTAAGGACATACTGATGGAAGGAACTTTACTTGGAAACAAACTTATAATTAATGAATTTATAGCATTTAAAGATTTAGGTGCTAATTTGGCAAACCTTGATCCAAGAACAGGAATGGTTGCAGCAATTTCACTTTGTGGTTTTGCAAACCTTTCAAGCCTTGGAATTTGTGTATCAGGTATTGCAGTATTGTGTCCTGAAAAGAAGAGCACACTTTCCAAACTTGTTTTCCGCGCAATGTTAGGTGGTGTACTTGTAAGTCTTTTAAGCGCAATGATTGTTGGATTTATAATGCTGTTTTAATAAAATCAGACAAGGCGGTGCGGTAAATGCATCGCTTTGTCATTATTTTGAGAGGTAGATATGGAAATAAAAAAATATAAAAGAGTTTTTACGATTGTAATTGATTCATGCGGTGTTGGCGGTGCAAAGGATGCGGCGGACTTTGATGATTCGGGAGCGGATACTCTTGGTCATATTGCCGAGAAAGCAGAGCATCTTAATATTCCGAACCTTAGAAAGCTCGGAGTGGCAAATCTGAAAGAACTTAAGGGAATTGAGCCTGTAGATAAACCTTTGGCTTATTATACAAATCTCAATGAGGCAAGCAACGGTAAGGATACAATGACGGGGCATTGGGAAATGATGGGTCTCCATATAACTACTCCGTTCCAGACGTTTACGGAAACCGGGTTTCCGCCTGAACTTATTGATGAGCTTGAGAGAAGAACAGGCCGTAAGGTAATAGGTAATAAGAGTGCAAGCGGAACAGAGATACTTGATGAGCTTGCGGAGGAAGAAATAGCAACCGGACATATGATAGTATATACATCAGCTGATTCGGTGCTTCAGATATGCGGAAATGAAGAAACATTCGGTCTGGATGAGTTATATAAGTGTTGTGAAATTGCCAGAGAAATAACAATGAAAGACGAATGGAAGGTCGGAAGAGTAATTGCAAGACCTTATGTGGGAAAGAAAAAAGGTGAGTTCAAGCGTACGGCAAACCGTCATGATTATGCACTTAAACCATATGGCAAAACAGCACTTGATGTTTTAAAAGAGGCCGGACTTGAAGTAATATCTGTTGGAAAGATATTTGATATTTTCGATGGTGAGGGTCTTACACAGTCAAATAAATCAAAGAGCTCGGTTCACGGAATGGAGCAGACAATCGAAATTGCAAAATCGGATTTTACAGGTTTGTGTTACGTTAATCTTGTTGATTTTGATGCTTTATGGGGACACAGACGTGATGTGAATGGTTATGCAGAAGAACTTGAAAAATTCGACGTTAAACTGGGAGAACTTATGGAATGTCTCGGAGACGGTGATCTTCTAATTATAACAGCAGATCATGGAAACGATCCGACATATAAGGGAACGGATCATACAAGGGAAAAAGTTCCGTTTATTGCATTTTCTCCTTCAATGAAAGAATCCGGCAAGCTTGAAGAAACGGATACATTTGCCGTAATAGGAGCAACAATTGCAGATAATTTCGGATTGGAGATGCCTGAGAATACAATCGGCAAATCATTGCTTAACAGTTTAAAATAAATTAATATTAAGATAATATCAGTATTTTTACCTGAATCAGGAATGAATTGGATGAATAATTGGATTGCCTATGAGCAGAATGGAGGAAAAATGGAAAAAACAGAAGTTTTAAAAATGGTGGATCATACATTGCTTTCACAGACAGCAACATGGAATGATATAAAGGGGATACTTGATGATGCCATGAAATTTGGTACTACATCGGCATGTATACCGGCAGCTTATGTTAAACAGGCAGCAGAATATGTAGCAGGTAAACTTCCTATATGTACTGTTATAGGTTTCCCAAACGGATACAGTACAACTGCTGTAAAAGTGTTTGAAACAGCAGATGCTGTAGCAAACGGTGCTGATGAAATTGACATGGTAATCAATATCGGTTTCCTGAAGGATAAGAGATATGATGAGCTTGAAAGTGAAATCCGCAGAATTCATGAAGCCTGTGACGGCAGAATTCTTAAGGTTATTATTGAAACATGTCTTCTTACTGAAGAAGAAAAAATTAAAATGTGTGAAATCGTAACTAAGGCGGGAGCGGAGTTTATTAAGACTTCAACAGGTTTTTCAACGTCAGGAGCAACATTTGATGATGTTGCTCTTATGAAGAAACATATAGGAGAAAATGTGAAGGTAAAAGCGGCAGGCGGAATCTCATCATTTGATGATGCGGAAAAGTTTATTGAGCTTGGTGCAGAGAGACTCGGAACAAGTCGTCTGGTTAAGATAATAAAAAATACAGATACCGGTTTGGGATATTAAAACAGACGAATTTAGAGAGCATATTTTACAATCAATATCAGTATAAATCTGACGGATTGTAGGATATGCTCTTTTTTTCTGTAGGGTTTAAAAAAAAAAGAAGAGAAAGATGTCGTTTGTTTATGTGATATTTTCACGGAGGATGCAATTCTTGATTTCAGTTTAAGCTTATAGTATATTTATGTAAAATATGAGTGTTAATCAAATGAATGAAAGAGGAATATTGTAATGAAGAAATTAATCGGTTTTGTAAAGCAGGAAGCAGTACTCACAATATCAGTGTTTCTTGCAGCAGCTTCGATGTTTGTGGTAACTCCGGATGAAGAGTATTTATCTTATATTGATTTCAGGACTTTGGCACTTTTATTCAGCCTTATGATGATTATTGCAGGATTCAGAAAGATAGGTTTTTTTGACGTAATTGCAGAAAAGATGCTGAAAATCACTACAAATGCCGCGGGAACAACGGCAGTTTTGGTTTTTATTTGTTTTTTCTTTTCGATGATAATAACAAATGATGTGGCATTAATAACATTTGTCCCTTTATCGATTACGATATTTAATCACACAGATGAAGGAATAAAAAAACGCTGGCTTGCAGTATGTGTGATTATGCAGACGGTTGCAGCTAATTTGGGAAGTATGCTTACACCGATAGGTAACCCACAAAATCTGTATCTTTATGAGAAGCTGGTTTTGTCAGATTCAGGTAAAGGATTTACAGATTTTATCGAAATAATGCTTCCCTACTCTGTAGTTTCATTGATGATGCTGATTATCTGGTTGGCTGCATTAAGATTTGAAAAGGGCAACGATGTCATTTTTGCAGCAGATGACAGGGAACATAAAAAAATAAAGCAATCAGATATGGAATATATGATTGCTTTTTCATTATTGTTTTTTTTAAGTCTGCTTACAGTGATGCATAAAATACACTTTTTATTACTCTTTCTGCTTGTTCTGTTATATACTTTTTTACGTGGAAGAAGTATTTTATGCATGGTTGATTATTCACTGTTGGGAACATTTACGGCACTGTTCATTTTTATAGGAAATCTTGGCAGAATAAATTTTGTTGCTGATGTGTTCTCGTCAGTTATTGAGGAACACGAAATAATTACGTCAGTATTTGCAAGTCAGATAATGAGTAATGTTCCGGCGGCTGTTTTGCTTGAAAAATTTACGGATAATATACCTGCTTTGATAATAGGAACCAATTTGGGAGGACTCGGAACACTGATTGCATCAATGGCAAGTCTTATAAGCTTTAAACTATATTCGGCAGATGTGAAAGGGAAAACCGGAAGATATATGGCAGGTTTTACGATGGCAAATGTGATTTTTCTGATTTGTCTGCTGTCTGTAAGTTTTGTTATAAGGTAATCAGATTACAGATAAGGGTTTGGAGGTGCGGAAGTGAGAGAAAAGAAAAGTGTTTTGAAAGGAAGAAAAAGTGGTATGCGGCTTTTTCTAATCTGTGGAATTATATTAGTTGCTGTTGTATTTATATGTATGATGTATTATGAGAAAGCTGTATATGATGAAATTACACCAAGGACTGTTATAGCCTTGGTAACAATTATGGCACTGTTGGTTTATATCAGCCTTGTATCCGGTTTTTACGTATGGAAAAACAGAATAATAATTCAAAAGCAGCATGAACTTGAGAAAACAAATAAATCGCTCAGGGAAACGATAAATATTTTGAGATCATTTGAAAGTATTTATTTTTCAGGCGTTTACGTTGATATATCGCAAAACAGGTATGAGTGCCTTTTTGCGGCAACGTGGCTTAAGGACGGAATTCGTGAAAGCGGAGATTTCAGCAGTATGGTTGAGGGGCTGATTGAAGGTTATGTTGCAGAGGATGATAAACAGATTCTTAGAGACAGAATTAATTCTGATTCAATTACCGAAAGACTTATGGAAGATAAGTTGAATGAAATCAGTAAAAGTTTTTATGTTGATTATAAGGCTGTAAGACACGGTGTGGAAGAATGGTGTCGTGTAACGGTTATACCGGTTGACTTTTTGGATGGATATCCGATACATGTACTTGTAATGCTTCAGGACATTAATGATGAGAAAAGCCGTGAACAACGGTATCAGGACAGGATATTGGAGGAAGCAGAACTTGCAAAAAAGGCAAATGTTGCAAAAACAGAGTTCTTGAGAAGAATAAGTCATGATATAAGAACACCGATTAATGGTATTCAGGGAATGTTAAGTATTGCTGAACAATGTTCGGATGATAAGGAAAAGCAGGCTTACTACAGAAGACGGGTTTATGAGTCCTCGGGTTATCTTCTTGAACTTGTAAACAGCGTTCTTGATATGAGTAAACTTGAAACGGGTGATATTTCGTTGGAATATTCACCGGTAAAAATATATGATGTAATAAATGAAATAAATACAATTGTATCGGCACAGGCTGTGGCCGGAGACATAAATTATGAAAGTGTTTTTGATGACTCCGGTAAAAAAGATTTTATAATGGGAAGTTCGCTTCATATAAAACAGATTCTGCTTAATGTTGCAGGAAATGCCGTAAAATACGGTAAAAAAGGCGGATATGTTTTAACTAAATGTCAGGTGGTCGAAAGAAATGATAAGAGAGTGTGCTATGAATTTATTTGTGAAGATAACGGTCAGGGGATGAGTGAGGAGTTTCAGAAACATATGTTTGAGCCTTTTATGCAGGAAAATGAAACTGCAAGGACGGCATATCACGGAACAGGACTGGGGTTATCCATAGTTAAAAGACTTGTTGACATGATGGGTGGAACCATAAACGTAAAAAGTGCTAAGGATAAAGGAACAACGGTAACGATTAAAATCTGGTTTGACAGGTGTGTTTGTACGGAAAAAATAAGTGATGATGAAAATGAAAAGAAGAGCCGTGTGTCAATGGAAGGAATGAAAATACTGATAGCGGAAGATAATGAAATAAACAGGGAAATCATGATTTTCTTTGCAGAACATAACGGAGCAACTCCGTATGTAGCAAACAACGGATACGAAGCAATTGAATGTTTTAAAAATTCAGAACCCGGCTTTTTCGATTTAATACTGATGGATATAATGATGCCGGTGATGAACGGACTTGAAGCGGCAGAGAAGATAAGGCATTTGGATAGACCGGATGCAGATGATATACCGATTATCGCAATGTCGGCAAATGCATTTAGTGATGATATCGAAAGAAGCAGGCAATCCGGAATGGATGGTCATGTTTCAAAACCGGTAAATAAACAGGCGTTGATGGATGCTATAGGTGAGGCTGTGAAGAAGCGAGTGATAAAGTAGTTATGATGCGGAAAAAGTAACCGTTATGGTGCAGTTATTAATAGCGATTGAAAATATCTTTATGAGTGGTATAATGCAATAATTGTAAATGATATGAGAAAAAATCAATGCTCTTGGAGGAAAAATGGGAACGGAAGAAACAATAAAAGAAAATAAAATGGGTACAATGCCTGTAGGAAAACTTGTTTTTAACATGTCACTTCCTATGATGATTTCAATGCTGGTGCAGGCACTTTATAACATTGTTGACAGTATATTTGTTGCAAGATTATCAGAAAATGCGCTTACGGCAGTATCGCTTGCATTTCCGTTACAGACGCTGATTATTGCAGTGGGAGCAGGTACAGGCGTAGGTATGAATGCATTATTATCAAGATCGCTTGGTGAGAAAAACATGGAGCGTGCAGGAAAAACCGCAACAAATGCAGGATTTTTATATTTGCTTAGCTATGTGTTGTTTTTATTCCTCGGACTGTTGATAGTAAAGCCTTTTTATGCGAGTCAGATAGGAAATGCTGATAAAGAAATTATGGAAATGGGTATAGAATATCTCACCATAGTAATGGTATTTTCTTTCGGAAGTTTTGCACAGTTATATTTTGAAAGGCTTTTGACATCTACCGGACGTACAGTGTTCAGTATGATATCGCAGCTTACGGGAGCAGTGATAAATATAATACTTGATCCTATTCTTATATTTGGATTGCTGGGAGCACCAAGGATGGGTGTTGCAGGTGCGGCAGCGGCTACGGTAATCGGACAATGCGTGGCAGGAATTGTAGCTGCTGTATGTAATCATAAATATAATGAAGAAATAAAGCTTTCATACAGGAATTTTAAGCCGGACGGAAAGATTATTGGTACTATATATGCAGTAGGGATTCCGTCAATAATTATGCAGTCTATAGGATCGATAATGACATACTGTATGAATCATATTCTTATTGGATTCAGTTCAACGGCAACTGCGGTTTTTGGTGTTTATTTTAAGCTTCAAAGCTTTTTCTTTATGCCGTTATTTGGTATGAACAACGGCATTACACCAATTATAGCATATAGCTATGGTGCCGGACAGAGAAGGAGAATGATTAAGACTATCAAACTTTCATTGAAGGTCGCATTTTGTCTGGCATTTATAGGATTTGCAGCGTTCGAGGTAATACCTGATGTCCTGCTTAATTTGTTTGATGCATCTGAAGATATGCTTTATATCGGTAAAAAGGCGTTGAGAATAATAGGATTCCATTATCTTATTGCATGGTTCTGTATTATTTCGGGAACGGTATTTCAGGCACTTGGTAAAGCTGTGTTCAGTATGATTGTCTCAATCATGAGACAGTTGGTAGTACTTATACCGGTGGCATATTTTATGGCGAAATACGGCGGACTTAATTATGTATGGTGGTCATTTCCGATTGCCGAACTTGCATCATTTACGGTTTCAAGTCTTTTTCTGGTGAACATATACCGCAAAATTATTAAAAAAATACCTGAAGGCGGGGAATAAATAATATGACTTTAAATCAGTTAAGATACGTTATTGAAATAGCTAATTCGTCATCATTAAATGAGGCGGCAGGAAGGTTGTATGTTTCGCAGCCAAGTCTTACTGCATCACTTCGCTCGTTGGAACAGGAACTTGGTTTTGATGTCTTTATAAGGTCAAATACGGGAGTTAAGCTTACGGCTAATGGGTTGGAATTTCTTGGTTATGCGAAATCTGTAATGGAACAGTACGAAATTCTTGATGCAAAGTATATATCTAAGACTGAAATAAAGCCTAAGTTTCATGTATCAATGCAGCATTATGCCTTCGCAGTTAATGCATTTGTGGAGTTGGTGAATATGTATGGTTTTGAAGAGTATGAGTTTGAAATACATGAAACTAAAACTTACGACGTTATTGAAAATGTAGCTGGTCGAAAAAGTGAAATTGGAATACTTTATCTGAATGATTATAATCGGGCGGTATTGAGTAAGATATTTAAAGAAAAAGGACTTGAATTTACATCGCTCTTTGAATGCGGAATATATGTTTACATGAGTAAGAGCAATCCGTTGGCAGGCAGGGAAGAAATCTGCATCAGTGAACTGGATGAGTATCCGTGTCTTGCATTTGCACAGGGAGATAATAATTCGGTTTATTTTGTTGAGGAGGTACTCAGCACATATGATTACAAGAGAATAATTCATGCAAATGACAGGGCAACACTTTTAAATCTTATGGTAGGACTTAACGGATATACTCTATGTTCGGGAATTATTTGTGAAGAGCTTAACGGAGGTGAGTACTGTGCCGTAAAGCTTAAAACAGATGAAAAGATGACGATAGGTTATCTTTCATACAGGAATGCAGTGATAAGCGACATAGGAAAGAAATATATAGAAATTTTAGCACGTTACAGTGATAAGGCATTGGGGTAATTATATTACAATCGGTATTTTCCGGGAGAGGAAGTTTATGTGTACGGCAGTAATGTTTAAAACAAAGAATACCTATATGGGAAGAACACTGGATTATGAGTTTTCGTATGGCGAGCAGATAACTGTAACGCCGAGAAACTATGTGTTTGATTTCAGACATGAAGGCAGGGTTGAATCGCATTATGCAATTATAGGAATGGCACACGTTACAAAAGAAGAATACCCTCTCTATTATGATGCGGTTAATGAAAAGGGTTTGGCGGCAGCCGGACTTAATTTCGTGGGAAATGCGTTTTTTGGAAAAGAAAAGGAAAATTCTGTTAATATTGCACAGTTCGAATTTATTCCATGGATTCTGCAGGGATGTGCCGATATTGCAGAGGCAAGGGAAAAGCTGAAAAAAATCAATATTACGGATACGCCTTATGATAATTTTTTTAAGACGTCTCCGCTTCATTGGATGATATCGGATAAAGAAAAATCCATTGTTGTTGAATCGATGAAAGATGGAATAAGAGTTTATGATAATCCGGTGGGAGTACTCACAAATAATCCTCCTTTTGAAATGCAGCTGCAGAATCTTAGTAATTACAGAAATCTGTCTGAAAAACAGCCGGAAAACAATTTTTCGTCAGAGTATGAACTTAAATGCAGCAGCAGAGGAATGGGTGCTCTGGGGCTTCCGGGGGATTTGTCATCAGCTTCAAGATATGTCAGAGCAGCATTTGTAAGAAGTAAGTCTGTATGCGGTAAAGGAGAAAAAGAAAGCGTAAGTCAGTTCTTTCATATTCTTGGTTCGGTAGAACAGCAGAGAGGCTGTTGTCAGGTTTCAGACGGAAAATATGAAATTACCATTTATTCTTCATGTATGAATTTGAATGAAGGAATTTACTATTATAAAACTTATAATAATCATCGTATTATGGCAATTGACATGAAAGCGGAAGGGCTTTCAGGCAACAAACTTATATATTACCCTATGCAGGATGAAGAAGAATTCTGTTTTCAGAACAAATAACAGATGGTGTTGAGTACTTAGGAGGAAAGGGTGAAAAAATATACTCTTGAAGGAAGAAAAAAATCTCAGAATGGTATTAAGAGATTGTTGTTTTCGGCTTTGGCGATTATTTTAGAGATTTGCTTTCTTGTTTTTATGGCAACAAAGTTAAGAAACTATGCAGTGCTTATTGATACAATATCAGGAATTCTTGCAATTTTTCTTGTTTTGCTTATCCATGCAAGGGCACAGTCATCATCAATGAAGCTCCCATGGATAATGCTTATAACTTCATTTCCTGTTTTTGGTCTTACTTTTTACCTTATGGTAGGTTTGGATGGTGGAACGAACAGAATGAGAGCAAGATATATAAAGATGGATGAAATACTGTTCAGAAATCTGCCGTGTGATAAAGAAATTCGTGCTGAGTTAAAGGAAAAAAATCCAAGGGCGGCATCTATATCAACATATATCAGTAATTCTGCTTATTATCCGGTATATAAGAATACGGATGTGGAGTACTTTGATGAGGCAGTCAAAGGATTAAATGCAATGATTGTTGATATGTCGAAAGCAGAAAATTTTATTTTTATGGAATATCATGCTATTGAAGACGGATATGCATGGGAAAAGATTCAGCGGGTACTTGAGGAAAGAGTTAAAGCAGGCGTAGAGGTAAGAGTATTTTATGATGATATGGGTTCAATCTGGTTTATAAATATGGATTTTGCCGAAAAACTTGAAAAAAAGGGTATTAAATGCCGTGTGTTCAATCCGGTTACGCCATTTGTAAATATGTTCCTGAATAACAGGGATCACAGGAAGATTACAGTGATTGACGGAAAAATTGCATATACGGGAGGATATAATATTGCAAATGAGTATTTTAATTTTACAAGACCATATGGTAAATGGAAAGATACGGGAATAAGAATTACGGGTGATGCAGTAAGGTCATTTACGGTTTCATTTCTTGAAATGTGGAATGCATCGGAAAAGAAAATGCAGCCGGAGGGTGTGGAAAAATATCTTATAAAGCATGAATACAGAGCTATGGAAGACGGATATATTCAGCCATATTCGGACAGCCCGCTGGATAAAGAACAAGTGGGTGAGGAGGTTTATATCAGCATGATAAACAAGGCTGAAAAATACTGCTGGTTTGTTACGCCTTATCTTATTATTTCAGACGAAATGACACATGCACTGACACTTGCATCAAAAAGGGGAGTTGATGTGAGAATCATTACACCGGGGATACCTGACAAAAAAATTATATATAAAGCGACAAGATCTTTTTATCCTGCGTTGGTGAAGTCAGGAGTGAGGATATTTGAGTGGACACCGGGGTTCTGCCATGCTAAAATGAGTGTAGCTGATGATATTATGGCTACTTGCGGAACTATAAATCTTGATTACAGAAGTCTGTATCATCATTTTGAAAACGGGTGTTTCATGTCAGAGTGCGATGCCGTTATAAAGATAAAAAATGACATGGAAACATTGATGCAGCAGTCATATGAAGTGACAAAACTTTATAAAAACAGTGAAAAGAAACATTTGGGAATGGGTCAGCTTTTTATACGACTGTTCGCAGAGCTGTTGTAGGGTCTTCCATCGGGGGTATGGTATGTAAAGGAGAAGATTATGGATGAGGTTAATGAAAAGAGTTATCAAAGCAGATTTTTGACTTACGATTATAATAAAAAGTGTGTGAATTATACGGATGATGACGGGAAAAGAACAGAAGAGGAAGATACCGGAATATCGGAATTTTTGATAAAGCATGAAATCTGTTCGGAAAAAGCCTGTGAAAAAATATGCGGAAAAATCAAGGAAGCAGTAAATTCATGTGGTTCATACATGGAATACATAGAGTGTTTTGTTAAAGGCGTCAATGCAAGAAGAAAGTGGAACAGGATTGGAATAATTTATCCTGAAAACAATGGAAGAGTTTACATATCATTCACTGACATATCTCAGGACAGATACGAAATGATTAATCTTTCCCATAACAGCAGATGTGACGATCTGACAGGGCTTTTTAAGCGAGAAGAATTCATTAAAGCGGCAATGATTGTATGCGAAAAAAACGGTAGCAGGATAGTGACCGGTGAGTATGCAATGGTCTATCTTGATATAATAAGATTTAAAGCAGTAAATGATATATATGGCCGTGAGGAAGGCGACAGACTTTTAATATATGTATCAAATGTAATCAGACAAAATTCTGACAGGGAAGATGTATATTGCAGACTCGAAGCAGACCGATTTGTACTTTTCACACATTGTACCGGCGAAAAGCTTGAAATGCGTATCAATAAGATGCTTGATGAAATTGCAATGTTTGATGCCTCAATGGAAATATTATGTAACGTAGGAATCTATATTACCGGTGGCGAAATTCATTCGATTGACTCCATGATAGGAAAAGCAGCACTTGCACTTTCCGGAATAAAGGGAAGCTACACTGCAAGATGCAGTTATTATACCGAGGAACTCAGAAATGACATGTTAGATGAGCAGGAAATAGTAGGAATGATGAGAGCGGCACTGAGGGAAAGACAGTTCGTGGTATATTATCAGCCGCAGTATGACCATTCTACAGGCATGATCGTCGGAGCAGAGGCTCTGATAAGGTGGAAACATCCACAGTACGGTATTATTTCACCGGGTAAGTTTATACCGATTTTTGAAAAAAATGGCTTTATAACCAATATAGATTTGTATGTATTTAAGGAAGTATGTTGTTTTCTGAGAACAAACATTGATGAAGGGATACCTATTGTACCAATTTCGTCAAATTTTTCAAGACACGATATTTTTAAACGTGATTTTGTTGAAAAACTGGAGGAAATCAGGAAAGAGTATGATATCGACACAAAATATCTCCGAATAGAAATTACGGAATCGTCGGTAATGGGAAACAGCAGGCAGACAAATGAAGTGATTCAGAAACTTCACAAACACGGATATATAGTGGAAATGGATGATTTCGGCAGCGGTTATTCATCGTTGAATGTATTGAAGGACATAGATCTTGATGTGATAAAACTTGATATGCTTTTCCTTGAACAACAGGAAGAGGGAAGCAGAGGAGGTACAATTCTCAGTTCTGTAATAAGAATGGCAAAGTGGCTTAATATGCCTGTAATTGCAGAGGGGGTCGAAACAATGCCGCAGGCAGATTTCCTTAAGAGTATAGGTTGTGATTATATACAGGGATATCTCTATTCAAAGCCTCTTCCGGAAGAAAATTACAGGGAGATTTTGAAGAAAAACTATATTAAGGCAACTGTTCCTGAAAGTAATTTTATAGAGAATCTTAACGCTTATGATTTCTGGAATCCGGTTTCGTTGGAAACGTTGATATTCAGTAATTATGTCGGTGGAGCAGCAATATTTGACTATCATGATGGTGAAATAGAGATTCTTAGGTTGAACGAAAAATATCTCAGTGAAATAGGAATGAATCTCACGGAAAAAGAGATTATTGAATCAGACCCGCTTGTTGTTTTTGATGATACAAACAAAAAAATATACATGGATATGCTTAAAAAGGCAATTGAGACAGGCGAAGAACAGGAGTGTGAGACTTGGCGGACATTATCTTCAAAGTGTTGCGGTAAAGAAAAAATCTGTTTGAGAACAAACGTAAGGATGATTGGAAAAAGTGATGAGATTTATCTGTTTTATGCAATGGTGAGAAACATTACTGCAGAGAAAACCAAGTATATGGATATAGCAGATTCAGAGCGAAGATTCAAAATGGCAAGTGAACAGGTAAATATCTATTATTGGGAGTATACGGTAGCAACAAGGGAAATGAGGCCATGTTTCAGATGTATGAGAGATTTAGGGCTTCCGGCACTTCTTACAAATTATCCTGACAGTGCAATCGAAATGGGAGTTTTTCCGCCGGAGGTTGCTGATATGTACAGGGATTGGCACAGACAGATTGAGGAGGGAGTCCCTCAGCTTGAGGCTGTAATGCCGTTGACTGTAGGAAGGGTTCCATTCCATGTAAGATATACAACAGAGTTTGACGAGAACGGCAGACCAGTAAAGGCATATGGTTCTGCTGCACTTGTAGTAGATATTTATCAGGAATAATTGTATTTTTGACAAAATCATATTGACAGTTGTGTAATAGTCATATAAACTGTCACTATGCTGAGTTACTCGGTAAAAACATACGGGAAAAGGGTGGAAGAAATGGCTAATGTTAAGAAGATAATGAGTGCAGTATCTCAAAATTTTGGGATTTCTGTGACGAAGAACGGACTAATTTCATACGGAGTATGCGGGAATTACTCTACTTTGGTATTTTTTAAACAGAATGAGGGATTGAATGTTGTGATGTTTGGAAGACCAAAGGACGGTATGGCTGATGGAAATCTGGCAGCGGCCGCATTGAACAGTATAAGTAAAGTAAAAGTAAGTGCATCTGATTACAGTGTAAATGCAGTGGTTCCTATTTCGGGAGGAAATAATAAAATAAGTGAAAAAGTAATACAAGTAATTACTGCCCTTAGGTACTTTTTTGAAAAAAGCGGATATGTTCCATGTGATGCCTGCGGAGCAGATGGAAACGGTCTTTTGTATGAGGTTAGCGGAAGAATGGTATTTCTTGTGGAAACTTCATATAATAAAGTCAGTCAGGAGCTTTCAGGAAGAGAGATTCAGTACAGAGTGGTAAAAGAGAATGTCGTTACCGGAACAATCGGTGCAGTCGGAGGAGCAATAGCAGGCGGTCTTGTTATTCTTTTGATTGCAAGACTCGGGTATATATCTTGGGCTGCCGGTGTAGTTATGGGATTTGCCATTGTATTCGGCTATAAGAAACTTGGTGGAAAATTTACGAAAAAGGCTGCTGTAATCAGTTCACTGATTTCGGTTGCGGCAACTTATCTTGCGTTCAGAATGACTGCGGCAATTGATCTATATAATGCGTTTAATGAGGCGGGTTATGATATAACATTCGGAAATTTTTTTAAAAATGCTGCTGAATATTATGAGCTTCTTGACTGTTACGGAGATTACATACACAATCTGGTATTAATGATGATATGCGGTGTTCTTGGAACGATTATATTTGTAGGAAGTGAACTTTCATCAACGAAAGAACAATTCAAAATTAAGAGAATAGTATAGTTTCTCTGGAAAATCAATTACAGAAATCATTTTTACTCCCTGTATTTTTATGACAGGGAGTTTTTTATTTATAAAAAAGTCTGATGTTTTCAGAAAGGTACGTTCCCCGGTCACCGTCATTTTATCCGTGTACAGCTTTTTATAAATCCGGACAGTTTTTAAGCTTGATTTAAGAAAGAAAAGTTAAAATAAAATTATAAGCGGACAGATAAGGAATATCTGTCAAAAAAATGTCGTTAAGTGATGACAGAATGGGGGATTTATGAGCTTTTTTAAAAAATTTACTGCTGGTGTTCTGACTTTTGTAATGATGGCCTCAGTATTATTGACAGGATGCGGTGGGAAAAATGAAGACGCTGTAAGCGGCGGTTCGGACAGCACAAATACTGAAAAGAAGGAACCGGTTGTATCGACTACGGGTTATACAAATACATCAGTATTCAGTGATATTGATTTTACGGATATGGACGCTTTAGAATTTTCAAAACTGATGGGTAATGGTATTAATCTAGGAAACACCTTGGAGGCATACGGACATAATTCCGGTACTGATAAACCAGTGAAGAATTATGAAACTTTATGGGGGCAGCCGGAAACAACGAGGGACATGATTTTCGGAATGAAAAACAGTGGTTTCGATTCAATACGTATACCAGTAGCATGGACAAATACCATGGATTATGAAAATGGAGATTATACAATAGCACCGGAGTACCTTGATAGGGTAGAAGAAATTGTAAACTGGGCGCTTGAAGCAGAAATGTTTGTAATTATAAATGAACACTGGGACGGAGGCTGGTGGGCAAAGTTTGGTTCATCGGATGAAGAAGATGTTGCGGAAGCATGGGAAATTTATTCACAGATTTGGACACAGGTAAGTGACAGATTTAAGGATTATTCCGATATGGTTATTTTTGAGTCTGCAAACGAAGAACTTGGTGAAGCCCTTAATAACAACAGTTATTGTGAAAATTCAGGTAATCTTACAACTAAGGAAATTTATGACCTTACAATGAAGATAAACCAGAAGTTTGTTGAAATTGTGCGTAAAAGCGGAGGCAATAATGATGACAGGTTTTTGCTTATTGCCGGATATAATACAGATATTGATAAAACGGTTGATAACAGGTATTTTCTGCCTATAGATTATGCAGAAGGAAAACTTTTATTATCGGTTCACTATTATACTCCATGGAATTACTGTGGTTCAGAAGGTCAGTCATCATGGGGACTTAAGAGTGACTATGAAGAAATGAACAGGCAGTTTGAAAAACTTACGAAGTTTACTGAGATGGGTGTTGGAGTAATTATAGGTGAATATGCGGCACTTCCGATATATGACAGCAGTTCGGGAGTACATGTACTAAAGGACAACACTGTTGAATTTACTACAAATTTATTGGATAACTGTGATCTTTATAATTATGTTCCTATGCTCTGGTCATGTAATGACTATTACAGCAAGTACAGAAAAACAATGATAAACAGTGATATTTTAGGGTTATTTACCGAAAGATGCTATGCAGAGGAAGTTAAAGCCGGTGACGATTATCTTGAATCTGTAAAAACAAGGATGGATGAAAATTCCGGTAATGCAAAAGAACTTTGGGATGAGACTGCGAAGGTAGAAGAAGGAACACCTGTTGCATGGATAATGTGGAATGGAGGAGCCGGAACATACAGTGTCGGTAATAAGTTTGATCCGACAGATAATTCAAGAGGTATTACGGCAACAAACGCAGTTGTTTACGGAGCCGGAGAATATACAGTCAGTCTTGATTTCTCGGGCGGTAATAATGGAGTTACTTTCGCCGCACTTGCGATTGCATATGGTGAAACACTTTATCCGGATGCAATAATAGATATAAAAGAAATACTTGTTGACGGAAATACGGTGGGGCAGACGGCAGTTGATTATACAAGTTCTGATGATGGTGTCTGCACGAGAGTTAATATCTATAATGAGTGGAGCAGCGGAATTCCTGATGATGCAAGAAATGTTGAAGGTGATTTAACAAATGCTTCAGCGATTATTATTGACAAAACAGCTTTCGTTGGTATAAAGAACATTACAATAAAATTTGAACTTATTCAGTAGTTTTCTGAATTGGAATCGCATCGGTATCGGTGATGAAATCATATGTGAAATGATTTTATCACCGGTACCATTTTTTTGCTTGGTTTTTTAATCATATTAGTATAAAATGGGGAACGGAATATTTTCATATAAGGAGCAGACATGAATAAAAAAGGGAAAAAATTAAAAGCAATTCTCTTGTGTATGGTAATGCTGATATCATTTTCAGCCGGGGGATGCAGTAAATCATCTGAAAGAATGATGTTTGGAACCGGAGGAACATCCGGTACTTACTATGCATATGGCGGAGTATTGGCACAGTATATGAGAAATTATGCTGATATTAAGGTTACGGCCGTATCAACGGGAGGTTCAAAGGTTAATATCCAAAGTATACAGGACGGAGATTATCAGCTTGGGTTTGTCCAGTCAGATGTAATGACATATGCATGGAACGGAACGAGGGCATTTGAAAATGACGGAACGCATGACTTTAGGGTACTTGCATCACTTTATAATGAAACGGTTCAGCTTTTTACTATGGACGAAAGCATTAAATCGGTTTCAGATTTGAAGGGGAAAAAGGTATCAATCGGTGCAAGTGGATCTGGAGTATATTTTAATGCGATAGATGTATTAAAAGGAGCCGGACTGTCGTTGGATGACATTAAGCCTCAGTACCAGTCTTTCGAGGATTCAAAGGAAGCTTTAAAGGATGGACGTATAGATGCGGCGTTTATTGTTGCCGGTGCACCGACTTCGGCAATTACAGAGCTTGCGACAACAAACGGTGTATATCTGGTGGATATTGACGGCGAAATCAGGGACAATATAATGGAAGAATGCCCGTACTATGAGAAACTTGAAATACCGGCAGACACATATCCTGGGCAGACAAAACCGGTGGAAACAATAACAGTTAAGGCAGTTATTGTCGTAAGTGACAAGGCATCAGAAGAAGAAGTGTATGATCTTACCGCTGCAATTTTTGAACATACGGAAGAAATAACGGTTGAGAATGCAAAAGGAGCGGAACTTTCTTTGGAAAATGCAACAGGAATTAAGACAATACCATTCCATGCCGGGGCAGCAAAGTATTATGCCGAGCATGGAATAATCGTAAATACGGAAGAATAGGAGGCAGACAATGAGTAATAAAGAAAGAAAAGAACTTGAAAGAGAACTTGAAGAAAAAGAACTCAGATTTGACCTCGAAGAAGAAAAAAAGCTTGATGATTATGACTCTTTTGTGGATGAAAAGGATAATTCCATACACGAGGACATAGAAACGGTCATGAGAAAATATGATCGTGAATCAAACAGCCGTGTCTGGGTAGGAAAACCGAAAGTTGCGGTAAGGATGATACTTGCAATTTTCTCAATATGGTGTATTTATGTAACACTTTTTGCTACATTCCTTGAGGAAATAAGACTTACGTCTTTCATGGGACTGATTGTATTAATGGGATTTCTTATTTACCCTGCAAAAAAAGGAGAGCAGAAACCTAATTACATGCCATGGTATGATGTTGTATTTATGGTAATCGGTTCATCGGCATATTTTTATTTTGCAATGAATGCAACAGCAATAGTTAATCAGGGAACAAGATTTGAATGGTATCAGATTGTTATAGGTATCATTGGAATACTTGCCCTTGTTGAAGTGACGAGAAGATGTGTCGGCATGCCGATTCTTATTGTGGCGGCATTCTTTGTTTTGTATGCACTTTTTTACGGACTGACAAACCCTGATTTCTTTTTAAGGGTAAGATACTTTATAAGAAATCTTTTTTATACAAAAGAAGGTGTTTTTTCAACACCGGTAAATGTATGTTCAAAATATATTGTTGTATTTATTATATTTGGAGCATTCCTTGAAAGAACCGGAATTTCAGCTTTCTTTATTGAGTTGGCAAATTGTGTAGCGGGAAGATTTTCCGGTGGACCTGCAAAAGTTGCAGTTATTTCATCGGCATTGTGCGGAATGGTTTCAGGTTCATCTGTCGGAAATACGGTTACGACAGGTTCTGTTACGATACCTATGATGAAGAAAACGGGATACAAACCGGAGTTTGCGGGGGCAGTTGAGGCTGCTTCGTCAACAGGAGGACAGATAATGCCTCCTATTATGGGGGCAGCAGCATTTCTTATGGCAGATTTCGTAGGAGTACCTTATTCAAGTATTATCGGAAGGGCAATCCTTCCGGCATTGCTTTACTTTGCGGGAATTTTTATATCGGTACACCTTGAGGCAAAAAAACTAAACCTTAGCGGAATACCGAAAGAAAAGCTTCCTAAGTTCAGAAATCTGATTAAGAAAATTTATCTGTTACTGCCTCTTGTCATGCTTGTAATATGGGTTTCAGGAAACTATATGACAATGCAGAAGGCGGCATCTTATGCGATAGTATTGTCAGTACTTGTGAGTCTTTTTGATAAAGAAGAAAGAATTACACCGGGTAAAATATTTGATGCTTTTGTATCAGGTGGAAAGAGTACGATTACGGTCGGAGCCGCCTGCGGTGTGGCAGGTATAGTTTCCGGAACAATTACAATGACAGGACTTGCAAATGATCTTATAAATGCAATAGTGGGACTTGCAGGAAATAAGCTTATAATTGCACTGGTTCTTACAATGCTTTGTTGCATTATTCTCGGAATGGGTGTTCCCACAACTGCAAATTACTGTATTATGGCAGCAACAACAGCACCTATTCTTATAAGAATGGGTGTACCTGTTCTTGCGGCACACTTCTTTGTTTTTTATTTTGGTATAGTTGCGGATATTACGCCTCCTGTAGCACTTGCAGCATATGCAGGTTCTGCGATAGCAAAGAGTAAGCCGATGAAAACGGCATTTACCGCATCCAAACTTGCCATAGCAGTATTTATTGTTCCATATATGTTCTGCTACAATCCTGCAATGCTGATGATAGATACGAATCCTGCACAGGTAATACAGATAGTCATAACATCATTTGTGGGTGTATTTGGACTGTCAGCGGCACTTGAGGGATACTGCTTTACAAATATGAGTGTTCCGATAAGAGTTATGATAACGATTGGCGGTTTGCTTCTTATACATCCGTCATTAAAAACCGATATTGTCGGGATTATGGTCGTAGCTGTTTGTCTTGCAGCACAAAAGATACTGAGCAGAAAAAAAGCCATATAGGTTTTAGAGGTAATGGTTTGAAAAAAAAGGTGAAAATACTTACAATTCTGCTTTTTATAAATCTTGCAGTGATTTGGGGAAATTCATTGTTGCCTGGAAGTGTCTCCGGTAATATAAGCGATTTTGTCAAAAATACAATTAGTAAAATGCTTGTATTTTTTCCGGATGAAGGGAATTCATCCGGAGGAATTTCAATAAGAAAATTGGGACATTTTACGGAATTTATGTGTCTTGGAATTCTTCTGCATGCAAGATATGTTTGTATCAGGCTTTGGAAAGAAAATAAAAAGTCATATCAAGGAATAAGTGAGTTTGTAAAAAATAAAGACCTGATTTCATTGGTAATGTTTCCTGGTATAATGGTGGCTTTGGTTGATGAAACAATTCAGTTGTTTATACCGGGAAGATGCGGAGTGATAAGTGACGTCTGGATAGATGCTTCAGGAATGTTAACAGGTTTTCTCATTACCGTAATTTTCATAATAGTAAAAAATAGCAAATAATGAAGTGCGATTTTGAAACGGACAAACCCGCAATATTAGAACTTAAAAAAAACCCGCAGGGTGTGCCTGAAAAAAATGACAAACCATTCCTGCGGGATTTTTATTTTTCAAGAGATTTGGCATTCACGCATTGGATACCGTTGTATCCACGATTGTGAGGTGCGACATATCGGATTGCGTTTATAATTATTTTCTGGATAAATGGATTATAGAATACAGGATATTCTTCATGACCGGGTTGGAAATAGAATATTTTTCCTGCACCACGATTAAAGACAACACCGCTGCGAAAAACTTCTCCGCCTGAAAACCACCCCAGAAGAACTGTCTCATCCGGAGTCGGAATATCAAACGGTTCTCCATACATTTCTTCCATGTCTAATTCGAAATGTTCCGGGATTCCGTCAAGAATCGGATGTGAAGGATTTACAGTCCAAAGTCTTTCACGGTCTCCGTGTCTCCATTTTAAATTGCAGCTTGTACCCATTAATTTTTTAAACGGTTTGCTGTGGTGAGATGAGTGTAAGGGTATGAATCCCATTCCGTTTAAAACGTGGGAGGTAATAAGAGAAGCAGTTTCTTCCGAAACTTTGTCGTGAGCACAATGCCCCACCAGATGAGTACATCAGTGTCGGATAATATTTCTTCCGTAATTCCCTGGCAGTAATCTGAAAGAGTAGAAGTTTTTATGTTGAAGTCATCATTGAGTGAAAGAAAGTCTTTCAGACAGCCGTGAATTCCTTTGGGATAGATTTCAGCAATTTCACTCTGGGTTGACTCATGTATGTTTTCATTCCAAATAAGTATGTTAATCAATTGTTTCCTCACATTCTGCCTTATGGCTTTTTAAAAGATTTATAATGGCTTTTGCTGATTTTTCCATATATTCAAGCTGGTTGACGGCACCAAAATGTTCAACAGAGAAAGAACCTGTATATCCTGAATCAAGCAGGGCATTAATTATTTCGGTGATTTTTATGGTACCTTCGCAGACTTCGCACGGATACATGATTTTACCGGATAAATCAGGTTTGCCGTTATTATTCTGAGAGTTGGCTCTTGAAGAATCAAATGAACGGTCTTTTAAGTGTGCGTGAGTAATTTGTGATTTTAATTTCTCAAACGCTGCTGATTCATCAATAAGACTGTAAGCAAAGTTTCCGGTATCAAAAGTTAATTTAAGACCGGGTACGTTTTTTATAAAGAACAAAAGTCCCTTGTCAGTACTGTATGGTGCAAATTCATCATCATAATCTTCAAGGGTTATGTTGATATTTTGATTCTTGGAAGCTTTTACAATATACTTAAGAGCCGTAATCATTTTCTTTGTTTCTTTACATTCAAACTCAGTAAATAAGTCAGTACTTTCATTATTTACTGTTACGGGTGATTTTGTATACCCCGGAATTATGAGTATATTATGGGTACCATAAAATTTTGCCGTTTTAATTAATCCATGTATTCTTGAGAGAGATGAGATAAGAGATTTATCAGGGAAATTAAAACGACAGTAAATGGAAACAACTGAAAGATTATGTCTGTCAAAACATTCTTTTAATTCGGGATGACCTGCGAGACAGTCATAATCGCATTCCAATCCGGAGTATCCGTAGGAATGAACAAGATTAAGAATTTTGTCAGCGGACATTCCGGGATTTTGTCTGATTGCTTCTAAAACATGATCATAAAATATGTTTAGCTGATTCATGATAAAAATCCTTTCGGTGTGGAAGTTAAGATGATAATCTGAATTATATGTCTGCTTATAACCGATTCAAGGTTTGGAAAAAGCAGATTATTGTAAGTCAGGTATGGTTAAAAAGTAACCGATTAAAGGCATTATATAACAATTAATGATGAGGAGCAATCCGGTTTTTTTATGTTGACTTTTTGGGACATAGTTGATATTATAAATTCAAATTGGCTGAGAAAGCGTTTTTATAAAGCTTATATATACCGTCAGAGAAGCGGAATCGCTGGCTGAAAGTTCCGCTCGGTTAAGATATATGCCTACCTTCCCGCTGGAGCCGCTGTCTGAAAGAGCAGTAGGGCAGACGATTAAAGCACGTTAAGCTTGTACTTGAAGAGCCTGTATGATGACAGGAATTTGGGTGGTACCGCGAAGCATATTATGCTCCGTCCCATTTTTTGTGGGATGGAGTTTTTTTGTTGGAATCAAATGAAAAAATGATTCCGATAACAGGGAATCGGAATGGGATTTTGTCAGTATGTCTGACTTAAAACCGATGACTGAACCTACAGTAAGTAAAAAGATATGATAATGGAGGAAAATATGAAAGAAAAACTGGAAGCAATCAAAACCAGGGCCTTAGAAAAACTTGAAGCTGCTGATACTCTTGATACTCTTAATGAGATAAGAGTGGAATTCCTTGGAAAAAAAGGTGAACTTACATCAGTACTTAAGTCATTGAAAGATGTTTCGGCAGAAGAAAGACCAAAAGTTGGTCAGATGGTAAATGAAGCTAGGAGTGTCATTGAAGAAAAACTTGAGGAAATGAAGAATTCATTTGCGGCTAAGCTTCGAGAGGAAAAGCTGAAATCCGAAGTGATTGATGTTACACTTCCTGCAAAGAAGCATAATGTCGGACACAGACATCCTAATACCCTTGCACTTGAAGAAGTTGAAAAAATATTTGTTGGTATGGGATATGAAGTTGTAGAAGGACCGGAAGTTGAGTTGGATTATTACAATTTCGAAGCACTTAACATACCGGCAAATCATCCGGCAAAAGATGAACAGGATACATTCTATGTAAACGGAGATATTCTTTTAAGAACCCAGACTTCTCCATGTCAGGTAAGAGTTATGGAAAAACAGAAACCTCCGATCAGAATTCTTGCACCGGGAAGAGTATTCAGGTCTGATGAGGTTGACGGTACACATTCACCATGCTTCCATCAGATAGAAGGACTTGTAGTTGACAAAAACATAACTTTTGCTGATTTAAAAGGTACGCTTGCCGAGTTCGCAAAGGAACTTTTTGGTGAGGAAACAAAAGTTAAGTTCAGACCACATCATTTCCCATTTACGGAGCCAAGTGCGGAAGTGGACGTTTCGTGTTTTAAGTGTGGTGGAAAAGGATGCCGATTCTGTAAAGGAAGCGGTTGGATTGAAATTCTCGGATGTGGAATGGTTCATCCTAAGGTACTTAAGATGAGCGGCATAGATCCTGATGAATATACCGGATTTGCTTTTGGCGTGGGACTTGAAAGAATTGCACTCCTTAAGTATGAAATTGATGACATGAGACTTCTTTACGAAAACGATATTCGTTTTCTGAAGCAGTTCTAGACCTAAATTAATCGAAAGGATTCACTAAAATGAATACATCTTTATCATGGATAAAAGCATATGTACCGGAGCTTGAATGCACGGCACAGGAATATACAGATGAAATGACTCTTTCAGGAACAAAGGTTGAAGGCTATGAAAGGCTTGATGCTGATCTTGATAAGATAATTGTTGGAAAAATCAACAAAATAGAGAAACATCCGGATGCTGACAAACTTGTAATCTGTCAGGTTCAGATAGATGAAGAAGGCAGGGAAATTCAGATTGTTACGGGTGCCTCAAACATAAAAGAGGGTGATATTGTTCCGGTTGTTCTTGATGGCGGACGTGTTGCAGGCGGACATGACGGAAGTAAGACAGAAGGCGGAATAAAGATAAAGAAAGGTAAACTCCGCGGAATTGAAAGCAACGGAATGATGTGCTCAATAGAGGAACTGGGTTCTACAAGGGAAATGTATCCTGATGCGCCGGAAAGCGGTATTTACATTTTTTCAGACAACAGTGAGTATGACGGAATAAAGATTGGAAGTTCTGCAATTCATGCATTGATGCTTGATGATGTTGTGTTTGAATATGAAATAACAAATAACAGGGTAGACTGCTATTCTGTTATCGGAATTGCAAGAGAAGCTGCTGCAACTTTCAGAAAGCCTTTTATGCCTCCGGTAGTAAAAGAAACAGGAAACTCTGAAAATGCATCAGATTATATTTCTGTTGAGATAAAAGCACCTGAACTCTGTAAAAGATATATAGGCAGAGTGATAAAGAATATTAAAATAGCCCCTTCACCTATGTGGATGCAGAGAAGGCTTGCAGCAAACGGAATCAGACCGATTAACAACCTTGTTGATATTACAAATTATGTAATGGAAGAATACGGTCAGCCGATGCATGCTTATGATCTTGATACAATTTCAGGAAATAAAATTATTGTAAGAAGAGCTTGTGAAGGAGAGGTTTTTAAGACTCTTGATGGAATTGAACATAAAATGGATTCAAACATGCTGATGATTTCTGATGCAGAGAAATCTGTAGGCATTGCCGGAATCATGGGTGGGGAAAATTCAATGATTACTGACGATGTTAAGACAGTTTTATTTGAGGCTGCATGTTTTGATGGTACCAATATACGTCTTTCCGGAAAACGTCTTGGTATGAGAACAGATGCTCAGGCAAAGTTTGAAAAGGGACTTGATCCTAATACTGCGATGGAAGCAATAAACAGGGCATGTCAGCTTATTGAAGAACTTGGAGCAGGTGAAGTTGTCGGCGGATGTGTGGATGTTTATCCGGAGAAAAAAGAACCATGGAGAGTGAGCTTTGATGCGGACAGAACAAATCGTGTTCTGGGAACGGACATATCAAAAGAAGATATGATTTCATATTTTAAGATGGTTGACCTTGATTATGATTATTCAATGGATGAAGTTATAGTACCTACATGGCGTCAGGATGTATTAAGCCAGGCAGACCTTGATGAGGAAGTTGCAAGATTTTATGGATATGTAAATATTCCTACATCCCTTCCAAGAGGAGAAGCTACTACAGGAAAGCTTTCATATAAACTTACACTTGAAGGAATTGCAAGAGATGTGGCGGAAAGAAACGGATTTTCTGAAGCAATGAGTTTCAGTTTTGAAAGCCCTAAAGTTTTTGATAAACTTCTTATTCCGGCTGATGACACAATTAGAAATACGGTAAATATCAGTAATCCTTTAGGAGAAGATTTCTCAGTTATGAGAACACTTCCGCTGGACGGTATTTTGTCAAGTCTTGCAGTAAACTGTAACAGAAAGAATAAAAATGTAAAGCTTTATGAGCTTGCAAAAGTTTATATTCCTAAGGCGGTTCCGGTCACCGAACTTCCGGATGAAAGAGTGCAGTATACACTTGCTTTTAATGATTGTGGTGATTTTTATGACATGAAGGGGGTGGCAGAAGATTTCCTTGAAGAAATAGGAATGACTGACAGAATAAGATACAGAGTTTCTTCAAAAACCTTCCTTCATCCGGGAAGACAGGCTGAAATTGTATACGCAGATAAGATTGTGGGGTATCTTGGTGAGATTCATCCACAGGTTGCTGACAATTACAAGATTCAGGGAAGAAGCTATATTGCCGTAATTGATATGCCGGTTTGTACTTCACTTTCGTCATTTAACATTAAATATACGGGAATTGCCAAGTTCCCTGCCGTAACAAGAGATATCAGTATGGTGGTTAAAAAAGATATTCTTGCCGGAGAAATTGAGGATGTAATCATAAAGAATGCCGGAAAACTTCTTGAAAGCTGTGAACTTTTTGATATTTACGAAGGAAGTCAGATTAAGGAAGGCTACAAATCAATGGCATATTCCATCAGTTTCAGGGCTCTGGACAGAACACTTGGAGATGCGGATGTTGTTCCTGCAATGAACAAGATTCTTAAAGGACTCGCTGAACTTGGAATTGAACTCAGAGCATAATTAATATACAATACCGGTTTCCGGAGAGGATAAAGTACCAGCAGAGTTTTCTGAGAGGGGCTTTGTACGGAGACCGGTATATTTTTATTTTATGGGAAAATGGACTTTTTCAGAGCTGTAATTGCTGCTTTTCATCCAATCATGTGGAGGTATTATTATAATAGGTATTAGGGTTAGGTAAAATGTCTTAAAAGTTTCATAATAGTAAAATGATTTTTTAAACGTACTTAAACAATTCTTAAAATAAAATATCTTGTTTTTTGTATGTATAATACAATATACTAAGAATGACAGGGGTTCTGCACGGAATTCTTATTTACATGAGCGGGAGTCGAGAAATGAATACTATACTTGTATGTGATGATGACAGAGATATTGTAAATGCGGTTTCAATATACCTTAGTGGAGAGGGATACGAAACATTAAAGGCATATAATGGAAAAGAAGCACTTGATATGGTTAAGGCACACAGTGAGATAAGTCTTATAATACTGGATATTATGATGCCGGTGATGGACGGACTTACTGCCTGCAACGAAATCAGACTGATAAGCAATATTCCGATAATACTTTTGACTGCAAAAAGTCAGGACGTCGATAAGATAATCGGTTTAAATATAGGTGCGGATGACTACGTTACCAAGCCTTTCAATCCTATAGAACTTATAGCAAGAGTCAGATCCCAGATAAGAAGATATACAAAACTCGGAGGCGGAAAAGGAAATTCGGATGAAATTATTGTTGGAGACATTCGTCTGAATGATATTTCGAAAAGAGTTACAGTTGATGAGCGTGACATTGTACTTACACCTACGGAGTATGGAATACTTAAGGTTTTAATGGAGAGACCGGGAATGGTTTTCTCACCTAAGGAAATATATAAAAGAGTTTGGAACGGAGACCCTATCGGAGCAGAGGGGACTGTGGCGGTTCATATCAGACATCTCAGGGAGAAAATAGAAATAGATCCTGCTAATCCGAGGTATATAAAGGTGATGTGGGGACAGGGATATAAATTGTGTGATGAGTAGGTATATATAATGGATTATTATAAGAAGAAAAGGATAATTTGTATAACAGGAGCATTGATATGTTTTTCCATATCAATGCTTTTTGTCGTAATAATCTGCATATCGCTTTTAAGCGGTTTATACAGCAAGGGAACGGAGTATGCATGGGAAAAGTATCTTAATGACAAGTGTTATTCAGATGCATTTAATACTTATAACACATATTGTAATGATTACTTTTGGAACCGTGATTACGGTACATTTAACTCGAATTACTATGATAATATTTATGATGAAAGAAAGACTAATTTCAGATTCATCTGTACTTCAGATAATAAAACAGTAATTCCGGGATACTATGACAGCAATGAGCGGGCACAGTATACTACTACTTTCAAGTTCAAAAATGATTTCATAAGTGATATTTCCGAAAGTACATACTATTTTGCCAATCTAAGTGATGTTGAAAAGTCAGAGGCTATTATCAAGGCGAGAGAAAGAGGAGACTCGGTTAGTATAAATCCGGATACTGATGGAAGAGGATATAATGTTATTGTTACAACATCCGTTGAGGAAGAAGAATATATAGAAATGAAAGTATATATACCTGAAAAGCTTACAGCGGTTGATGAGTATTTCATCATAAAAGAGCTTCTGACACGGATATATTATTTCAAGGTTCCGATTGTTATTTTTGCATTAGCAGCATTTGCAGGAGGAATACTGTTTTTCTGCACTGCCGTGTCGGTCGAAGGAAAAGTTTACCGGTTGGGTGGATATAAGGGCAGCAGGTTTATGAAACTTCCTTTTGACCTTTATTCGGTGATTGTACTCGGTATGGAGTTCGCTCTTGTTAATATAATTATCTACTGTATGAAGAAACTGTATTATTATAGAATTGAGTCAGTAATTTACGGTAGTGAATTCTTTTTCCTACTTGTCAGTTCGTCAGTACTGCTGGTATATTTCGGGATTAAATATTTTCTTTCGACGGCAGCCAGAGCAAGAATCGGGGGTATAGGCGACAACCTGTTTATAATGTGCATATTTGAACATTTGGCTAACGGCTGTATAAAAATAAAAAATGCAGTCAGTGGGATAGGTGGATTTTTTGGAACATTTCTGATTTTTTTAATTCCGGATGCGGCACTTTTACTGCTTGTAATTTTAGGTATTGGTAAATGGTACGGGGCCTATGGTCTTATGATAATAGGAATTGTTCTGGTTTTTGTTGTTTTCTTTTTACAGCTGATGATAATGTACAATATTTGGCTGTTGGAAAAATCTTTGGGGACAATTGCTGATGGTAAGCTGGAATATAAGATTACAATGAAAAACTTTTTGAGACCATTTAGAAAAACGGTTGAGTCGGTTAATCATATTTCGGATGGAATGAGTATTGCTTTGAAAGAGAAGATTAAGAGTGAACATTTCAAAACAGAGCTGATAACCAATGTTTCTCATGATATTAAAACTCCACTGACTTCAATAATGAATTATGTTGGTCTCCTTCAACAGAGTGAAATAAAAGGCGATGAAGCTGAAGAATACCTTGAAGTACTTGAGAGGCAGTCAGGAAAACTAAAAAAACTCATAGAAGATCTTATTGAGGCAAGTAAGGCATCTACGGGAAATATTGAAATGAATATGCAGGAAATTGAAATTGGTACTTTGGTTTCACAGGCTTTGGCAGAATACTATGAGAAGTTTGAATCAAGAGATCTTAAGGTTAAGACAAGCGGCTGTGAAAGTGGGATTACGGTTATGGCAGACGGCAGGTATTTGTGGAGGGTATTTGACAATTTGCTTGTGAATATATATAAATATGCACTTGATAATACAAGAGTGTATGTTATGGTTGAAAAAGATGGGGATATATGCAGAATAATCTTTAAAAATATATCTAAGTATGAAATATCCGTTACAGCACAGGAACTCATGGAGAGATTTGTCAGAGGCGATAAATCAAGAAATACTGAGGGGAGCGGGTTAGGTTTATCAATAGCAAGAAATCTGACGGAAGCGATGAACGGAAAACTCTATATTGACATGGATGGAGATTTATATAAAGCGGTTATAGAACTTAGGATTAATTCATAAAGCCTGTCTTTACAGAGAAAAAATTGTATTGTATACTTTAGTTGAATCGGTTGGAAAAATCCGGATTGGAAAATTCGGATAATACTGATTCTGACATAATTTAATCGTTTGATTATGGTTATGGAGGATTTAATGAATAAAAAACAGGTTTTTGGCAGGCTGGCAACAGCACTCCTGTTCATTATATATATTGCTTTTTTATTTCATTTTCTGTTTTTCAGTGAAAATTACGGAAGAACAAATACTGCAGGAGGATACAGATATAATCTGATTCCTTTTACTGAAATAAAAAGATATATTATCTATCATCGAAGTTTTAAAGCGTCACAGATAGTAGTTAATCTTCTTGGAAACATTGCTGCATTTATGCCGATGGGATATTTTTTTTCCTGTTTCTTTAACAGAAAGGGACTGAAGGTTGTGATATGCGGCGCATTATCAAGTGTGTCGGTTGAGTTAATACAGCTTGTTACCATGGTAGGAAGTTTTGATGTAGATGATATATTTCTTAACACGTTTGGCGTTTTTCTTGGTTATATCATGTATTATATGGTAAAACGCAGGAAAAATAAAAGATGAGATTTATTTAGGGAGAGTATTTTCTTAAATGAACAGGGTACATTTTATAGATAAAAAAACGGACAAGAATGGTTATAAGGGGCGTCGTAGAAAGCAGACGGGCACAATATCTTTATCAATAGGTATTGTATCTGCTGCAATTCTGGCAGCCCTTGTTTTTGTGTCTGCGGGAGAAAATCCCTCGGAATTTGGTGATGTCGGAATGCTTGCATTTTTGGATTTGCTGTTGACAGTCGGTGGGATGGTTTTTTCACTTAAGGGAGTTAAGGAAAGCATAAATTACGGAAAAGCGTTTGCAGGACTGGTGATTAATTCAGCAATGTTTATTATTCTGATATGTATATATCTTATGGGAATATGAGTCTGCAGACGTCTTGTAAAAACTGAGGCGTGATATTGTAATCTTGAAGGAGAATATGATGAAGAGAAAGTGTTTATACAAAACAGAAAACGAATTATGTTGTGAAAGATATGAACTGGCAGTAGGTCGTATCATGGAATTGAGAACGGAAAATACCGACAGTAAATTTCATGAGTATTTTGAAAAGGTATCCTGTTTTGTGGAAAAACTCGATAAAATAATGAAACTTGCGGTTTCGGAAGAAATTTTGAAACTAAGTAATGAAGAACTTAAAAAGATGAATCATGAAATTTATTATGAGGTGCTTCCTCAAAATTATACGTTCAGTTACAGCAATCCGGATTACGCATGTAAAAAACTTGGAAAAAGCTACGGAAGATTTCTGGCAATGATCTTTGCAAAACTTCATTCGCTTATATATGAATGCTACAACGGAAATATGCTGATACCTTCAATGCTTTATGAATTGGTTCTTGAGGTATACGGAATAGTTAATGATGATGCAAAGCCATCAGCAGTAAAAAAAGCAATTTATTACTTTTACCATGATTATTGTTATGAATTGACTGAAATCTTTCAAAAAAGAAGGAAGAATCCGGATTATAATGAGATAATCGATATTGTAAAGGAAGCAGATTTATCAAGAACGGACTATCTGTATCTTTATGGTTCTTATATAGGACATAATGAGTTGGAAATTCATGATTATCTTAATAAGGCTGATGAAAAGGAAGTCAGTAAAATGGCAGAAACTTTTGTGTCAGGTTATGTAAGAGGATTTGAAACACAGAATATGGATTTTTCCTTAGTGAAAAACGTTGAAATAAGATATCCTGTCGGATTTGAACGAGTTGTCAGAATAGCTGTTAATTCATTTGAAAAAATGGGAAAAAGAGTAATAATGTATATGGATAATTCCAGAAGAACGGGTACTTCGGGAGTATATCCGGGCAGGCAGTTTTTATATGATCACAGAAATGATGAAGTTTTTTTCTATGATAAGAAGTATGAAGAAGTAAAAAAAGAATGTCTTGATAAAGTATGTCAGGAATTATCAGACTGTATGAGTTGTTATGCGGGACCGGCGTGTATTGAAACTTTTGGAGAAGAGCGTTTTACTCCGGTAAATAAGGATACGGTAATAGTTCCGGGAGAAAAAGAAAACAAAATTGCCCTGTCTCTTAGAAATGGTACTTCTGAAATACTGCATAAATATACGGATTATGAAAAAGTTTCATTTACGATTATAGCATATCCTTTGCCGGATATAGGCGGTGATTTTGAGCAAATTTTTGCGGCTGTGAATGAAATAAATACTCTTGATAATGAAGTTTATAAAGAAATACAGCAACGTATTATTGATGTTTTGGATAAGGGGGATTATGTTGTTGTTAAAGGAAGCGGGGATAATAAAACAGATATTAAAATAATGCTTCACACACTCAAAAATCCGGATAAGGAGACGAATTTTGAGAATTGTACGGCAGATGTAAATATACCGGCGGGGGAAGTTTTTACAAGTCCGGTACTTAAGGGTACGGATGGTGTACTTAACGTCTCACATGCGTTTCTTGAAGGTTTTGAGTATAAAGATCTTGTTCTGGAATTTAAGGATGGTATGGTTAAAAAGTATTCATGCAGTAATTTCGGAACGGATGAAGAAAATAAAAATTTTATATTTGAAAATATATTGTTCAGGCATGAAACTCTTCCGGTAGGAGAGTTTGCAATCGGTACGAATACCACGGCGTATAAGTATGCAGGTAAATTTGAAATCTGGGACAGGCTTCCAATATTGATTGCCGAAAAAACGGGACCTCACTTTGCTGTAGGGGATACATGTTATTCTGATATGGAAGATTTTATGACATACAATCCGGATGGTAAGGCTATAGTGGCACGTGATAATGAAATAAGTGCTTTGAGGAAAACAGACAGAAGCAAGGCTTATTTTAATTGTCATACAGATATAACAATACCTTATCATGAACTTGATTATATACGGGTTCATACAGCGGAAGGAGAGTATTCCATAATAGAGAAAGGACGTTTTACGGTTCCGGGTACGGAATTGCTTAACGAAAGTCTTTCCTAAAAATTGTTGAATAAAAATGTATTCACTTCTTTACTATGAGTAAAGAAAAATGTATAATGAATACTAATTTGGATTCTGTTGTTAAAAACAGGATTTGCTAATTTACGAAAACCGGAGGATATAACTATGGCTTTAGTAGGAATTGTAATGGGCAGTGATTCTGATTTGCCTGTAATGAAAAAAGCGGCAGAAATGCTTGAAAAGTTTGGAATTTCTTATGAGATGACGATTATTTCGGCACACAGGATGCCGGATGTTTTCTTTGATTATGCTAAAACAGCAGAAGAAAAAGGTATGAAAGTTATCATTGCAGGAGCAGGCGGAGCGGCGCATCTTCCGGGAATGACGGCAGCAATATTCCCGCTTCCTGTTATAGGAGTACCTATACATACAAAGACATTAAGCGGTGTTGATTCGTTATATTCAATAGTACAGATGCCGTCAGGAATTCCTGTTGCAACCGTTGCAATTGACGGGGCAGCCAATGCAGGAATACTTGCTGCAAAAATACTTGCTGCATCGGATAATGAACTTCTTGAAAAACTTAAAGCATATAAGGATGAACTTAAATCCTCGGTGATGGCAAAGAAGGACAAAATTGAAGACATAGGTTACAAAGCCTATATGGAACAGTAGAAAAAAGTAATTATAATAAAATATAAAGGAGAAAAGATATGGATTATAAGAATGCAGGTGTTGATATAGAGGCAGGATACAAATCAGTTGAACTTATGAAAGCTTCTGTTAAGAAAACCATGAGAGAAGAAGTGTTGGGAGGACTTGGTGGTTTCTCCGGTGCCTTTTCTTTAGCCAAAATTAAAAACATGGAGGAGCCTGTACTTCTTTCCGGAACCGACGGATGCGGAACAAAGGTTAAACTTGCATTTGTAATGGATAAGCATGACACGATAGGAATTGATGCGGTTGCGATGTGTGTAAACGATATTGCATGTGCTGGTGGGGAACCTCTTTTCTTCCTTGATTATATTGCATGCGGAAAGAATTATCCTGAAAAAATTGCAACAATCGTTTCCGGTGTTGCAGAAGGCTGTATCCAGTCAGGAGCTGCTCTTATCGGTGGTGAAACGGCAGAACATCCGGGACTTATGCCGGAGGATGAGTATGATATAGGCGGTTTTGCTGTAGGTGTGGTTGAAAAGAAAGAACTTATTACGGGAGAGAATATTAAAAATGGTGATGTTGTAATTGGAATTGCATCAAGCGGAATTCACAGTAATGGATTTTCTCTTGTGAGAAAAGTGTTTGAGATGACACCGGAATCACTTAATACATATTATGAGGAGCTGGGTAAGACACTCGGAGAGGCACTTATCGCTCCGACAAAGATTTATGTAAAAGCTCTTAAAGCTGTAAAGGAAAGTGGTGTATGTATCGAAGGATGCAGTCATATAACAGGAGGAGGTTTTTATGAAAACATTCCTCGTATGCTTCCTGAAGGCAAACATGCGGTTATAAAGAAAGATAGTTATGAAGTTCCTGCCATCTTTAAACTTCTTGCTTCAAAGGGAAATATTGAAGAACAAATGATGTATAATACATATAATATGGGTATAGGAATGATGATTGTAGTTGACGGCAAAGATGTTGACAAGGCTCTTAATGCAATCAAGGCTGCAGGTGAAGAGGCTTTTGTAATCGGCAGCATTATTGACGGAGAGAAAGGAATTACCATATGCTGAGAATAGTAGTTCTTGTAAGTGGCGGAGGTACAAATCTTCAGGCAATTATTGATTCAATAAAGAATAAGATGATTACTGATTCGGAAATTGTAGGCGTGATTGCAAGCAATCCGGATGCATATGCTTTACAGAGAGCTTCTGAAAATGATATTCCGTCGAAGGTAGTATACAGAAAAGACTTCGATTCCGTGGAAAAAAGAAATGAGGCACTGATTGGGGCGATAGATTCATTTGAACCGGATCTGATTGTTCTTGCAGGATTCCTTACCATACTTCCGGCTGAACTTACGGTAAAATACAAAAACAGAATAATAAACATTCATCCTTCGCTTATACCTTCATTTTGTGGGGATGGGTTTTATGGACTTAAAGTTCATGAGGAAGTTCTTAAAAGAGGAGTTAAGGTCACTGGTGCAACCGTGCATTTTGTTGATGACGGAACGGATACAGGTCCGATAATATTGCAGAAAGCAGTGGAGGTTATGCCGGGAGATACACCGGAAGAACTTCAGCTGCGTGTAATGAAACAGGCTGAATGGATAATTCTGCCGGCAGTAATTGATGCATTTGCACATAACAGAATAAAGCCGGGAAGTGATAACACTTTTTACATTTGTTAATATATAAGATCTAAGGAGAAATATATGAAGGTTTTAATAGTCGGAAGCGGCGGAAGAGAACATGCAATAGCCATGAGTGTGGCAAAAAGCAGCAAGGTTGATAAAATTTACTGTGCTCCGGGAAATGCCGGAATTGCAGAACTTGCGGAATGTGTTGATATTAAGGCTATGGAATTTGACAAGTTGGTATCTTTTGCAAAGAGTAATGAAATTGATCTTACGATTATAGGTATGGATGATCCGCTTGTCGGAGGAGTTGTCGATATTTTTGAAAAAGAAGGTCTCAGAGTATTCGGACCAAGAAAAAATGCAGCCATTATTGAAGGCAGCAAGGCATTCTCTAAAGATCTTATGAGAAAATATAATATTCCGTCAGCAGATTACAGAAATTTTGATAATGCTGAAGATGCACTTGATTATCTTCAAACAGCCAAAATGCCCATAGTATTAAAGGCTGACGGACTTGCTCTCGGTAAAGGAGTGCTGATTTGTCAGACAAGAGAAGAAGCAGAAGCCGGAGTAAGGGAAATAATGCTTGATAAGAAATTCGGAACAGCCGGAAACAAGATGGTTATTGAAGAATTTATGACAGGCCGTGAAGTAAGTGTTCTCTGTTTTTGTGATGGAACTACCATAAGACCCATGACAAGTGCACAGGATCATAAGAG